>JAJKJG010000401.1 GCA_021154065.1 Methylobacterium sp. | reverse complement strand
TCGGCCGTGATGTCGTCGTGCGTCGGGCCGATGCCGCCGGTGGTGAAGAGGTAGGCGTACCGCGCCCGGAGCGCGTTGACCGCTTCGACGATCTCGCGCTCCTCGTCCGGCACGACCCGGACCTCGCGCAGATCGATGCCGATATTGGTCAGATGCTCGGCGATGTAGCCGATGTTCTTGTCCTTGGTGCGCCCGGAGAGAATTTCGTCGCCGATGACGAGAAGGGCGGCGGCGATCGAGGCAGCGGCGGTGCTCATCATTGAGCTTTGTGCGTGCGGTTCCGGGAAGGGCTCCACGGCGGCCGACGGGACGGATCACCGGAAATGTTTTGATAGTTTCAACGCTTGGCCTTGGTAATTCGAGGCGCCGGTCTGGCCGTAGAGCGTATCCGGCTCGCCGGCCATGCCCTCGTAGGCGAGGCGGCAGACGGTCTGGCCATCCTCCAGCATGACCGGCACCTCGTGGCTGCGCACTTCAAGCACGGCGCGGCTGCCGGGGCGGCCGTCCGCCGTGTGGCCGAACCCAGGGTCGAAGAAGCCGGCATAGTGGACGCGGAATTCGCCCATCATAGGGTCGATCGGCACCATCTCGGCCGCATGGCCGGGAGGAATGTGCAGCTTCTCCTTCGAGGCCAGGATGTAGAACTCGTCGGGATCGAGAATCAGCCGCCTGTCGGCCCGCGCGCGGATCGGCTCCCAGTAGTCTTCCGCAGCGTACTCGCCGACCCGGTCGACGTCGATCACGTCGGTATGGCGCTGCGCACGGTAGCCCACCAACCGCTCCCCGCCCAGGCCGCCCAGTTCGATATGAAGGACAAGGCCTTTGCGAACCTGCAAGTCGCCATCGACAAGCTTGGAACCCTGATGGAGATCCCGAATGTCCTTATCGGACAGGCGGAAATCCGTGAGCTTGTCCTGCTGGGAGTTTCGTCGGCGGAACCGGATCTGGTTGAGCCGCGATCCCTGCCTGACCTTGACGCTGAAACTTCGCGGCGAAACCTCCGCATAGAGGCGCCCGTCATAGCCGTCGGGCACGCGGTCGAACACATCGCCCCGATCGGTGATGAGGCGCGTGAACACGTCGAGCCGGCCCGTTGAGCTTTTCGGATTGGCGATGGCCGAAATCGACTCCGGCAGATGCACATGCTCAAGGAGTTCGACGACGTAGACGCAGCCCCGTTCGAGGACTGCCCCGGCCTTCAGCGATATTTCGTCGCCTTTGAGGTCGGGAAGCTGCTGCTCGACGGTCTTGTCTCGGCCGGGCAGGAAGCTTGCGCGCACTCTGTAAGCTTTTGGCCCAAGACGCAGGTCGAGGCTTGCGGGCTGGAATTGGGTCTCCTCCAAATCCTGGTTCGCTCTCAGGAACTTCCGGTTGACGAGTTTGTGAATCTCCTGACGCGGCAGGAGGCCGGCCTTGCCGGCGAGCTGCTGGGATCGCGGGCGGCGCAGGCCGGCGAGATCGGCCTCGATCGGCCGCCCGTCGGGGTCGTCGGTCACCGGGTTCGGAACGTGGCGATCGGTCATGGCGTCGATCATGCCCATGACTAGCGTGAGATGCCCGCCCCCGCAATCGGCGGCTCGGCCTTATCGACAGCGGCGTCGGCGAAGGTTGAATCCGATACTGCCTCAGAAATCTCTGTCCTGCTTAGGTCTATTTTAAGCGGGGCCGTGTAGGGTGGAGATCGTATTGGTCAGTTGAGTGTGTGAGCGTAGCATGACCGAACCTCTTCGCCCGCGGGTGAAGTACGTCATCGGGCCGGACGGAAGCCCGCTGACGATCGCCGACCTCCCTCCCACGAACACCCGCCGCTGGGTCATCCGGCGCAAGGCGGAGGTGGTCGCGGCGGTGCGGGGCGGCCTTCTGAGCCTCGATGAGGCCTGCCAGCGCTACACGCTGACGGTCGACGAGTTTCTGGGGTGGCAGCAGTCCATCGACCAGCACGGCCTCGCCGGGCTGCGCACGACCCGCATCCAGCATTACCGCCAGTAAGCTTGCGCCGGCCTTAAACCCCTCTGGGAAGAAGCCGGAACGGCGGCTGATGATCGGGCTGCGTCGTCACGATGGCGACCGGCATCACGGGTTGTTGGCTCGCCAGCTCGATCCGAAAGTTTTTCAACAGGCGGGACAGCACGAGCGTGGCCTCGGCAAGCGCGAAATGCGCTCCGATGCAGACGCGCGGCCCGACCCCGAACGGCAAGTAGGCGTAGCGGCTCACGGGCGGCGCGCCGGGCATGAAACGCTCGGGATCGAAGGCGTCGGGATCGGCCCAGCGTCGCCGGTGCCGATGCAGCACCCAGGGCGAGACCACCACGAGATCGCCCGGCCGAACCCGCACGCCCGCCACCTCGTCCGGCTCCCGCGCCGCGCGCACGATCACGTAGGCCGGCGGATAGAGGCGCATGGTCTCGTCGATGATGGCGCGCGTGCAGGCGAGCCGGTCGAGCGCCGGGGCGCCGTCCGCGCCGCTTTCGGCCTGCTTCGCGGTCCTGAACCTCGGGCGCGAGCGCCAGAAGATAGAGCGCCCACGACAGCGCGGCGGCGATCGTCTCGTGGCCGGCCATGATCATGGTCGCGGCTTGGTCGCGCAATTGCGCGGGCGTGAACGCCTGGCCTGTCTCGGGGTCGCGGGCCGCGAGGAGCAGGTCGAACAAGTCGCGCGGAGGAGCCCCGCCCGCGCCCGCTTGACGCCGCCGAGCCATGAGACCTTCGAAAAACGCCATCCAGCCGCGGCCGAAAAAGCGCCGGGCGATATCGTGCGGGGTCGGGATGCCGACTGGCAGGAGCACGTCGAGCAGGTGCGGGCGGGCGAGCCGGACGCCGTAGCGCCCGATCCAATCGCGCAGCGCGCCGCTGTGCGCGCGCATCTCCAGCGAGAACATGGTTCGCCCGGCGATCTCGAGCGCGAGGCGCTGAACAGCCGCGAACAGGTTGACGGGCGCGCCGCCCGCGGCGTGGAGTTCGGCCAAAAGCTCTTCGGTTGGGGCGAGCATGTGGGGAACGAGCAGGTTCGCGGCCTTCGGCGTGAACGCCGGCGCGAGCGTCCGGCGCTGATGGCGCCAGTCCGGCCCTTCGCTCAGAAAGAGCCCCTGGCCGAGCAGGGGGCGCAGGATGCGAAGCGTCGCATTGGTGCGGGTATAAGCCTCGTGGTTGTCCACCAGCACATGCCGGATAGCGTCCGGCGCGTTCAGGACAAGGCTCGCGCGGCCAAAAAAGCTCCGCCGGAGAACCTCCTCCTCATAGGCCGGGCGCGCGTAAACCGTGACGCCGTTCGTCCGCATGCGCCGGGGCAGCTCGAACGGGCCCACGACGTCGGGCGCCGGCTCAGGCGCCGGCGGAACGAGACGCTTCGATCCCGCTAAAGGCGCTTGACGTGCCACGTCGAGGCTCCGGGCCGCGATCCGTCCGTCATGCACGCGAGCGACCACGCGCGCGGGTCCATCGGGTCCATTATGACGCCGTAACGCGTGGGCTGGAATGCGGCTTGAAGCGCGACATGGAGGCGTTTGGTGCCCAGGAGAGGACTCGAACCTCCACGGCTTTCACCACTGGTACCTGAAACCAGCGCGTCTACCAATTCCGCCACCTGGGCATGCCAACGGCATGGCGCGTTTCGTTTAAGCGCGCCGGACCGGGCCGTCAATCGCCTGCGACGCCGCGCGGCACATCCCGGCCCCTGGCGCGCGCCCTTCACAGCACGGCGGGCTTTGACTAGGAGTTGTTATGTCCCCGGTGGACTGGAGGGCTCCGATGGCCGATCCCACGCGTCTGTTCTCGCCGCGCCTCGTGACCGTGTTCGGCGGCTCGGGGTTTTTGGGCCGCTACGTGATCCGGGCGCTGTCGAAGCGCCATTGCCGGGTCCGCGTGGCGGTGCGCCGGCCGAACCTGGCCGGGCATGTGCAGCCCATCGGGGCCGTCGGCCAAATCCAGGCCGTGCAGGCGAACCTCCGCTTTCCTGCGACCGTCCAGGCGGCGGTTCGGGACGCGGAGGTGGTCGTCAATCTCGCCGGCATCTTGCAGGAGTCGGGCCGCCAGAGTTTCGACGCCGTCCAGGCGGACGGCGCGCGGGCCGTCGCCGAAGCCGCAGCGGCCGCGGGGGCGCGCGTCATCCACGTCTCGGCGATCGGGGCCGACCCGGCCTCCGAATCGGCCTATGCGCGCTCGAAAGCCGCGGGCGAGGCCGCGGTGCGCCAAGCGCGGGCGGATGCGGTCGTTTTCAGGCCCTCCGTCATCTTCGGCCCCGGCGACAGCTTTTTCAACCGCTTCGCGACGCTCGCCCGCCTGCTGCCGGTGCTGCCGCTCGCCGGTGCGGACACGCGCTTCCAGCCGGTGTTCGCCGGCGACGTGTCGGAAGCGATCGCGCGCGCCGTGGATGGCCGAGTCGCGGGCGGGCGCGTCTACGAACTCGGCGGCCCGGAGGTGAAAACCCTGCGCGAGCTGGTGGAGTACGTGCTTGACGTCACGGAGCGCCGGCGGTTCGTCCTCTCCGTCCCGCCCGGGGCCGCGCGCATCCAGGCGCTCGTCGTCGAAACGCTGGACAGGCTGGCCCTCGGGCTCCTGCCGAACGAATTCAAGCTGACCCGCGATCAGATCGTGCTGCTCGGGCGCGACAACGTGGTGTCCGAGGCGGCCGTGAAGGAGGGCCGCACGCTGGAGGGCATCGGCGTTTCGCCGACGGCGCTCGAGGCGATCGTGCCGCCCTATCTGACGCGCTTCCGGCGGACCGGGCAGTTCGACATCGGGCGCGACAGCGCGGTTCCGTCCAATACGCCCGACGTGATCGCGCCCGAATCGACGGGGCCGGCGTCCGATTTTCACCCGGAGAGCGGCGTCGGCGCCGCCGTCGCGCAGCGGGCGGCCGGACCAGCGCCAGGACGGCGCGAAACGGCCGCGTAACCCCTACCGGATCCGGCCGAGGCGTTCCGCGGCGGGAAGCGACCGGGCGGCGAGGCGCTTGTGGACGTGCACCATGAGGGCGACGCCGAACAGCGGCGTCAGCAGATTGAGGACCGGCACGAGCACCAGCGCGGCCATCACGGCGCCCGCCGCCAGCACGGTCAGACGGTTCTCGACGCGCATCCGCGCCGCCTCCGGCGCAGGGCGGAAGCGCGCCGCCGCCATCTCGAAATATTCGCGCCCCAGCAGGTAGGAATTGGCCGAAAAGAAGGCGACGACGTTCACGACCGGCACGAACACCAGCAGCAGCGCCGCCATGTTCACCAGGAGCGACAACACGGCGAAGCGCAGCCCGTAGAGAACCGCGCGCCCGAGCGGCAGCGGCTGGCCGGGCGGATCGCGCGGAAAATCGGTGCGCTCGACGATGGCCGCGGCGTCGTCGAGAAAATACCCGGCGACGAGGGCCGAGACCGCCGGCAGCATGAAGAACAGCGGCGCGAGCAGCCCCGCGCCGACGAGAAAGTAGGCGAACCCTTCCAGGATCGGGTGATCGGCGCCGAAGGGGTGTCCCTGAAGGTACGCGGACAGCAGGCGCGTGAGCGCGAACCATGACAGCGCGAGCAGCGCGACGGTCAGCGCCAGCGACTTCCACAAGATCGCGCGCAGGGGAGGGGACAGGGTCTGACGCAACGCCGCCGCCGCCGCTTGAAGAAGCATGGCCGAATCCTCAAAAGCCGGGAGAAGCGGAGGGCAGCTCGTGGCGAACCATTCGGCGCGACATCCAGGCCGACACTTAGGCCCTGGCCAGTTAAGGCCGGCGCGGCCGCGCCGCAAGG
>JAJKJG010000400.1 GCA_021154065.1 Methylobacterium sp. | reverse complement strand
GGCCGCCGGCGTTACGCGCCGGCTCGCGCCTTCCGCCGCAATTCCGGCGAGGCCGCCGACAGGCCGGCAAGGCCGCCGATGAGAAGCCGCGAGAGGGTGTCGACGAGCCGCGTCAGGAAGGCCTCGTCGACCTTGAGGTTGGCCGGCGGCTGCGACAGCGAGTCGTAGTTGCGCACGAAGATGAAGGCCTGATTCACTAGCCAGATGGTCACCACCATGACCTCCTCGGGGCTCGCGGCCGAGGGCAGGAACTTGCGCACCAGCGCCTGCGCGATCGCGACGGTCGGGATGCGCTCGGTCGCGAGGAGCTCGTGAAACACCGCCGTGCGCTGCAGGACCTCCCAGTTGAAGATGCGCAGGTAGCGGCTGAGCTGGTTGCGCTTGGCGAGCGGTAGGAGCTGCTGGCGCAAGAACAGCCGCAGCGCCTCCTCGCGGTCGATCGCGTCGAGCTCGTCCTCGCCGAAGGGCACGAACTCGTCGAAGGCATGCAGCGCGCGCCGCAGCACCTCGCGATAGAGCCCCTCCTTGCTGCCGAAATGGTAGCTGACCGCCGCCTGGTTGGCCTTCGCCCTCTCGGTGATGAGGCGCACCGAGCCGCCCTCGAAGCCGTTCTCGGCGAAGATCGCGGTCGCGGACTCGACGAGGGCGTCCCGCGTGAGCTCCGAGGGACGCGTCATCGCATCCCGTCGAAAAGCCCGGAGACCGAGTCGCCGAGCGACGCGACGGTTCGCGCAACCTCGCGGCCGGAAGGCACGAAGCCGGGCAGGCGCAGGCCGAGAAGGCGCACGCCTCGCTGCTCGAGCTCGGCGCTCGCGGCGGGAGCCTCGGCGACCGCGATCGCGAGCGAGCCCGGGCGCGGCGGAGGCAGGACGGCGGTCGCAACGACCGTGCGGCGACCGCAAGGGGCGGCGCAGCCGTGCTGCGCAACGAGCGTCTTCACTTGCGGCTTCGGCTCGCTTCGCTGCGCTTTGGGCTGGATCGTGTCCGCCGAACTGGACCAGCGGCCGGCCGGGAGCTCCGCGGCGGCCTTCCCGGGCTCGGGACCGAACACCGCGGCGAATTCCGTCGGATAGGCCGGCCGGGTCCGGATCCCCTGCGGCGTGAAGCTTGCGCGCAAGAGACCCAGGATCGGCTGCGGCTCGAACGAAACGGCCGGCGCCTCGGCGATCGGAGCGGCAGCGGGAGAGGGAGCGTCCGTCCTAGCTCGGTCGCGGGTCATGACGCCGACGGCGGCCGTCGCAACCAGCGACACGATGATCTGAAACGCGGCCTGCCGGCCGATGCTCACGGCGTGACGCATTGCTCGTTCGATCTGCTCGCGCATCGTTGCTCTCCGATGTCTAACGCCCGTTTGAATTTCAAACAGGCGTTTGAGGCGGGATTGTGGCTGCGGCAGAAGGCGGCGAGGCGGCGATGTTGCGCCCTGGCGCGACATGCCCGACTCATAGCGGGACAAGGAGCGGTGGCCTGCATGCGCTTTCTCGGCATTGGCGACAGCTGCGATCTCGGCGCGCTCTATCTGCGCCTCCTCGCCGATGGCCACGAGGTCAGGGTCGACGTGGCGGAGCCGCTCTGTCACGGCACGCTCGCCGGACTCGTGCCGCGCACGGCCGATTGGCGCTCCGAGCTCGATTGGATCCGCCTCGCCGGCCTGGACGGCGTGATCGTCTTCGAGAACGTCGCGCAGGGGCGGGGCGAGGCCGCCGACGCCTTGCGCCGCGACGGCTTCAAGGTCATCGGCGGCAGCCGCTACGGCGACCGGCTCGAGAACGACCGCGCCTATGCGCAGCGCATTCTCGCCGGGCTCGGGCTGCGCACCGCGCGCATCGACGAGTTTGCTTCCGAGGCCGAGGCGACGCGCTTTCTCGATGCGCGTCCCGGTCGCTACGTGCTGAAGTTCAATGGGCCGGGCTTCGCCTCCTCGGACAACTACGTCGGGCGTCTCGCCGACGGCCGCGACGTGCGCGCGATGCTCTCGCTCAAGCTGCGGCAGCGCGGCGAGCGGCCGGCGAGCTTCGTGCTCATGGAGCACGTCGACGGCATCGAGATGGGGGTCGGCGCCTATTTCAACGGCGAGCGCTTCTTGCGGCCCGCCTGCCTCGACTGGGAGCACAAGCGCTTCTTCACCGGCGACCTCGGCGAGCTCACCGGCGAGATGGGCACCGTCGTGACCTGCGATCGCACCGCGCGCTTCTTCGAGCGCACGCTCGGGCGCGTCGAGACCCTGCTGCGAGACAACGGCCATTGCGGCTACGTCAACCTCAACACCATCGTCAACGAGCGCGGGATCTGGCCGCTCGAGTTCACCTGCCGCTTCGGCTATCCGGGCTTCGCCATCCTGGACCCGTTGCAGGAGACATCCTGGGCCGAGCTCTTCCGCATCACGACCACGCGCTCGAGCCTTGCTTTCGCGACGCGGCCGGGCTTCTCGGTCGGCATCGTCCTGACGACGCCGCCTTTTCCCTACACGCGACGCGAGGTGAAGGAGCCGGTCGGCTTGCCCGTGCTCTTCGACGGCGATCTCACCGATCGAGATCGCGAGCACCTTCACTACGGTGAGGTCGGGCTCGACGGGGGCGAGCTCGTCACAAGCGGGCTCTACGGCTGGACCATGGTGGTGACCGGCGTCGCCCCGACGATCGCGCTCGCGCAGGCGAAGGCCAATCGCTTGGCCGAACGGATCTTCGTTCCGAACCTGCGCTATCGGCGCGACATCGGCGCGCGCCTGATCGCGGGGGAGTACGAGCGCCTCGAGCGGCTTGGCGTCTTCGATCCGCTTCCCGAGGCCGAGCGCGGCCTTGCGGCTCGCGTCACTCCGGCGTGAACCAGAGCGTCATATCGTAGTCGAAGGTGAGCTCCTCGCCGGGCGCGATGGCGCGCCGCGCGTAAAGATCGAGCGCGAGCTCGTCGATGTGCCGCACGAACTCGCAATTCGGATCGTCGGAATGGTTGACGAGGCTGGTGTAACCGAGCGCCACCGCGGCACGGCCCGTCCGGCTGTAGATGTCCTCGCCGGTGGTGCCGTGCTCCCAGAGAAAGATGTAATTGCCAACATTGGTCGGGTCGACCGCCGCGCGCTCCTGCTCGGGGATGATGATCACCGGAGAGCGCTCGATCAGCTCGCCGCGCGCGATCGCGCGCTCCGCGACGACCCCGCGGCCGCGAGCCCCCAGCTCGACGACCCGCAACGGAACGCGCTGCTCACTTCGAACCGGAAGGGGCTTCACGGGTTCGTTCAAGCGGTGCTGCTCCGGGGCAGCGGATCGACGGGCGCGCCCCCAAGCCCGCACGCGGGACCGCCGATGATCCGCCAGGAAGAACAGGAAACCGCCGACCGGCTCGGCTGCAGCAGCGCTCGTCGTCGCGCAGCTGAAGCGCGCGAGAGGCGGCGCGAAGGTTCGCCGGCTTCGGAACGTCGAGGGCCTCGCGAGGCCGTCCGGCTGGCGCTCGTCAGGCCCGCGCACGACGGCGCTCGCGGCGCGCCGAGGCGCTGACGAATACCGGCTTCGCCGGCTCGAGGCGGCGCTGCGCCCGGACATTGCGCGCTCGGCGAAGAGATCCTGAACGCGACATCGAACCGCAAGCCCGCGCGCCTGCCCATCGTCGACTTGCCAAGACGAAAACGCCGCCTCGTTGCCTCGCGAGGCGGCGCTTCCAAAGGATCGCCTCGCGCGACGGCGAGGCGATGCTTCCCGCTTGATCCTACTTCTTCGAGCCGCCTTTCGAGCCCTTCGCTCCGGCGGACTTCTTCGCTCCGCCGGACTTCGACGACTTGGTCGAGCCGCGCGAGGACGACTTCGCGGCAGACTTCGTGCTGCCCTTGGAGCTCTTCGATGCGGCTTTGTAGCCGCCTTTGGAGCCGCCCTTCGACCCGCCCTTGGAGCCGCCCTTCGAGCCGGACTTGCCGCTCGTCTTCGACGCTCCGCCCGACGACGACTTCGCGGCTGCCCGCGACGCCCCGCCGGACGACTTACCCGCGCTCCGCGGGCCGGTGCTCCGGCTCGAGGATTTCGCGCCGCCCGACGAACCCGTCCGGCTGCCGCTCTTTGCTCTGGTCTTCGTGGAGGAGGTATCTGAATCGCCCATGACTTTACCTGCTGCTTCCTTCACCTTGTTGATGGCGGATTGAGCGGCTTCCGTCACACTTTGGGCACTGCCCGTGATCAGGTTCGTTGCCACTGTCACCCTCTCTCTGGTGTCCGACGCGTGATGTCGCGCCACGAGCGAAAGTTGGCTGCCATGCGTTTCGGAGTGTCAAGTCATTTCGCGTTGCGCCGTTAGCATCCGCTTACTTTTCCACTGCGGAGTGCCTGAACGAGTACTTGTGCGCCCTTTCGGACCGCTTAGTCGAGCAAGACGAGTGCGAAGGCCGCGAATCACCGCGCAGACGCTTTCGGCGCTCGCTCGCTGGCTTCCGCATCGGCGCGAACGCGGCTCGCGAGATCAGTATCGAGGGTTGCTCTTTACTCCGGCCTGGGCGCGCTGGCTAGCCCTTATTCAATAATGCGCCCGCGAGCACTGCTCAACAGGATCGCGGCACCACGCGACCAAGTAGAAGGGCCGCCGAGAAACTGAATAGCGTCGTCAACGCCGCGCCAGCACGCGGCCGTTCTCCCCGCGCACCGCCGGCTCGGCGCCGCCGAAGTCGATCCCGAGCTCGAAGCGCGAGGAGCCGCGGGACGACTTATGCCGCGCCGGGCTCGCGACACTCCAATCGATGATCGAGACGACGTGGCAGACGCGCGGGATCGGGTCGCAGTCGGCCCTCAATGTGCCGGGCCGGATGGCGTAGCGGCGGATGGGCCAGCGGCGCAGGAAGCGCTGCTTCTCCGCAGCAAGCTCGCTGCGGCTGAGAAAGCGGCCATAGAACGCGATGCGCTCGGCGTAGACGAGATCGACGTCGGCCAGTGCGCCCGCCTCGCTGTTCGACCAGAGTCGGAGGTAGGAGCGCGCGAGATCGAGCGAAAGCTCGCGCATGCGGGCGACATCGGCCGGCGTAATGGAGGTCGAGGCGATGCTCGGCGCGGCCGACAGCAGGAATGCGGCCACGGCCGCGGCGGCGATGAAGCGCGTCTTCGACATCGGATCGCTCCGGGCAGGTACGCGCCGCGCGGGCGCTTTCGATGACAATGCAGCGAGCGGCCCGAAGTTCGTACTTGGCGGAAAGCCCCGCACCGTCTTTAGCTGGCGCCCAGACTCGCGTTTTTTGGAGAGCACGATGAGCTGGCGTCTGACGATCCAGGATTTCGTTGTCGCGGCCGTTCTCCTGGCAGCTTGCGCGGGCGCCGGCGGCGGCGCTGTCGCGCAGAGCCGGACGGAGGAGTCCTGCCCGGGTTTCGTCGCCTCGCGCCGGCCGCTGGTGATCCCGGCCGCGCTCGCGAAGGGCGAGGTCGGCGTCACCTTCGTCGGGCACGCGACCTTTCTGATCGAGAGCCCGGGCGGCGTGCGCATCGCGACGGACTACAACGACCACATCCGCCCGTCGGTCGTCCCCGACATCGCGACCATGAACCGGGCGCACACGACGCACTACACGAACCTTCCCGATCCGGCGATCAAGCACGTGCTGCGCGGCTGGAACCCGGAAGGCGGCCCGGCGCGGCACGACCTCACCTTCG
>JAJKJG010000399.1 GCA_021154065.1 Methylobacterium sp. | reverse complement strand
GTTCGGCGGCGCGAGGAGGATCGAACCTGGCCGCATCAGTCGACGAGCAGCCGGTAGCCGACGCCGCGAACGGTCTGGAGATAGACCGGGTTGGCCGGATCGACCTCGATCTTGCGGCGCAGCCGGTTGATCTGCACGTCCACGGTGCGCTCGTTCAGGCCGGCGCCGCCGCCCGCGAGTTCCTCGCGCGGAACGTTGGCGCCCGTCTTGTGGCCGAGGATGGTGAGGATCTCGCGCTCGCGTTCCGTGATGCGGATGACATCGGCCTCGCGCCGCAAGTCGCCGCGGTCGAGGCGGAATACGAAGGGGCCGAAGCGGATGCTTTCGGGCGCGGCGGGGGCCGTCGCGCGCTCGCCTGGGCCGGCGGCGCGCTTCAGGATGTTGCCGAGCCGCAGGATCAGCTCGCGCGTCTCGAACGGCTTCGGCAGGTAGTCGTCGGCGCCGATCTCGAGACCTTTCACGCGAGCGGCCGGAACAGCCTGCGCGGTCAGCATCAGGATCGGCACCTGCGACTCGGCCCGGATGCGGCGGGCGAGGTCGAAGCCGTTCTCGCCCGGCATCATCACGTCGAGGACGAGGGCGTCGAACACGAGGCTTTCGCGCTTCGCCCGCGCCTCGGCGGCGCTCGCCGCGGTGGTCACGCGATAACCGTGCTGCGCAAGGAACCGGGCCAGGAGTTCGCGTAAGCGTCGATCGTCGTCGACCACGAGCACATGCGGCGCGTGATCGGGAATCTCCACACGGGCTGGCTCCGTCACGAGCGCAGCCTCCCGAGGTCGTCGAACACGAGGTGGCGAACCTGAGCGCGGTCGTCCGGGTCGATCATGCCGAGGAGGAAGCGGCTCGTCGTCTCGCCGGAGCCGGCGGGCTCGTCGGCAAGCGCGCGCGCGATCCGCTCGGTTTGCACCCTGGCGAGACACAGCGCCAGCTCATGGCCCTGCGGCGTGACGTAGAGCAGCCGCTGGCGCCGGTCGGTCGTTCCGGGGCGGCTCTCGATGAACGCCTTGTCGATCAGTTCCTTCAGCACCCGGTTCAAGCTTTGCTTGGTGATCCGCAGGATGTCCAGCAGTTCCGCGATCGTGAGGCCGGGCTGCCGGTCGACGAAATGCAACGCCCGATGATGCGCGCGCCCGAACCCGAAGTCGGCGAGAAGGCGGTCGGGATCGCTCACGAAGTCGCGGTAGGCGAAGAAGAACAGCTCGATCAGGTCGTAAGCCAGCCGCTCTCCGGGATGGTCCTGGTTCGCCGCCTGGCGCGTGGCGCAAGCTGCCTGGGTCACGATCTCTCGTCCTTGCGTTCGTTTAAGTCAGCCTTGTTGACATATCTCAGGCCGGTTGTTAGGCGTCAAGTCAGGTTTTGGACACGAAGAAGCCGGAGCTTGCGGCGGAATTTTGGTCGCCGACGGACCGTCGAGACGCTTCGGAAGCCAGGGAGGGCAAGGATGGCGGCGATTCCCTTCGATCAGCGGGAGGGTTGGATCTGGTTCGACAGCGAACTCGTGCCCTGGGCGGACGCCCAGATCCACGTCCTGACCCATGGCCTTCACTACGGCTCCTGCGTGTTCGAGGGCGAGCGGGCCTACGGCGGCGAAATCTTTAAGTCCACCGAGCATTCCGAGCGCTTAAAACACTCCGCCGAGTTGCTCGACTTCGCGATCCCGTACTCCGTCGCCGAGATCGACGCGGCGAAGCGCTTGGTTCTCGAAAAGAACGGCCAGACCGACGCCTACGTGCGCCCGCTCGCCTGGCGCGGCTCCGAGATGATGGGCGTCTCGGCCCAGGACAACGCCATCCACCTCGCCATCGCGACCTGGGAGTGGCCGAGCTACTTCGATCCGGCCCAGAAGATGAAGGGCATCCGGCTCGACCTCGCCGACTACCGCCGCCCCGACCCCGCGACCGCGCCCTGCGCCTCGAAGGCGGCGGGCCTCTACATGATCTGCACCATCTCCAAGCACAAGGCGGAGCGGAAAGGCTACGCCGACGCCCTCATGCTCGACTGGCAGGGCCGCGTCGCCGAATGCACCGGCGCCAATGTGTTCTTCATCCGGGACGGCGTTATCCACACCCCGATCGCCGACTGCTTCCTCGACGGCATCACGCGGCGCACCGTGATCGACCTCGCGCGCCGCCGCGGCTTCGAGGTCGAGGAGCGGCGCATCTGGCCGAACGAGCTGGAAACCTTCAACGAGTGCTTCATCACCGGCACCGCCGCCGAGGTGACGCCCGTGTCCGAAATCGGCCCCTACCGCTTCCAGCCCGGCAACATGACCAAGGTTTTGATGGAAGACTACACGGCCGAGGTGCAGCCGAAGGCCAAGGCGGCGTAAGAGATCTTTCGCGCGTTCCCTCCCCTTGTCATTCCCGCGAAGGCGGGAATCCAAGGACACCTGTCCGTGGCCTTGGGCGTCGCGACAAGCTTCTGCGGAGCCGGCGCGTGAGCGCGACCTGAATGTCGTCGCGCCCGCTCGGTTTGGAGGTTGGAGAAAACGTTGGCTGGTTCGCAGGCGCAAGCCGCCCCGTACGCGAACTTACCGCGCTCGACGACGTGCTACATGGGCGACCCTAGAGGCTCAGCTTCTTCGCGAGGGCGGACAGGAACATCTCCCAATAATCCGGGAACGCCATGCCGGCGCGGCGGTCCTTGGGATCGCGCGTGACCCGCGGCCCCCAGCGACCGTCGAAGCCGGGGCGATTCCTCTCTGGCGGCCACCAAATCTGGCGTTTTTTCGGATCGGGGTTCACGCGATCGACCAGAAGGCTATAGAGCCGTCCACCGATCGTGCTCGTCAGGGTCGCCTCGGACGTCATCTTCGGCCAAGGGATCTTCTCGGCATCCGGGTTCACGTCCGGCGGGTCGAGCCCGTCCGGATGGAGCACCTTGCCGAACATGCCGGCGTTTGGCGGATGATCGACTTTGGGCGGGGTCGGCCCCAGATCCAGCGTAGCTACTCCATCGTAACCCGATGCGCCAAGGAGCCCCAGGACCGAGAACGGAAAGAAGGCGATGATCACGAACCACTCGCCCGCGGAGAAGCCGTCGTCGTCGTCCGGCGGCACCGCATCGCCCTGCACCTGCTCAAGGGGTTCCTTCAGCCCGCACTGGCCGCTTGACACGTCCTCCGGCGAGAACGGCGCAGCGGCCTGGTCTCCCGGGTGCAAATACAGGCCGTGGTTGCCGCGGGCGACGAAGATGCGCGGATGCTGCGCGAGATCGACGCCGGGCCGCAGCAGCCGGATCTCGGGGCGGGCGTCCTGCCAATCGAACACCTGCATGCCGGTGCGGCGGCTGTCGCCCAGGAACTGGATCGCCCCGGGATTGCGCGACGTGAGGCCGATGAATTTTGGCTTGTACTTGGTCTGATTTCCCGCTCCCTCGAGCAGGACCGCGATGCAGGCCCAATCGCCCGCGAAGGCGCCGAACAGCTTGCTGAACTCGGGATCGCAGCCCTCCAGCGGATCGTCGCAGCCGGGGAAGAACAGGTAGTAGCAGACGAGGGCCGGATCCTGGAGGCTCGCGATGGCGGCCTGGGACGGACGCTCGAACCCGGGCGGGGTGTCCTGGTTCGCGGGGCTCGCCAGGAAGCGCAGGCGCGGCGCGCCGAAGACCTCGGCATGGTACCAGAAGCGGCTGCCCGGCAGGACGAGGTCGCCGCCGTCCGCGGGACTGGCGTTGTAGAGCGTCGCGATCTTGTCGAGGTTGGCGTAGTGGTTGTCGCTCGCGTCGGTCACGTCCTCGCCGCCCCGCCAGCCGGCGAGGTCGAGGAAGGTGCCGGACAGGAGGTCCGGCGGCTGCGTCCGGCCGAGGAAGGTGCCGGGCTCGCCGTCCCGCGCCGCGATCATGCCCCGGCCGACCAGGGGCGTGCGCGGCAGGGTCGGCCCGCCCGGCCCCCACGTCTTCTTGTCGTCGCCGGCGCCGGACCACAGCGCGCAGGCCTCGATGTAGCGCTTGGCGTCGGACGGGAAGAAGCGCTCGTCCTTGTGGAAATGAAGGATCGGCTCGAAGCGGCGCGCCAGCTCGGCAGGATTGATGGCCATGGCGTGCTCCTCAAGCCGACGTCGCGGGCCGCCGCCCGCCCGTGCGGCGCGCAGGCTTGCCGCCGCAGGCCGTCCCCGCGAGACGCACGAGCGCCATCAGGCGCGGGTCGCAATCGAGACCGGGCAGGCAGCCGACGATCTCCGTCCAGCAGGACGAACCGAACAACGCGGCGAAGCGCGGGTCGCTCTCAGGCGGCAAACCGACGAGCCGCAGCCAGGCGCACCAATCGGCGAGGAGCGTCTTCATCTCCGGGCCGTCGATCCGGCCGGAGCGCCATAAATCGGCGAACTCCTTGCAAACCTTGGCGAAGCGCTCGCGCGTCTCGGGCCCTTTCGCGGCGATGGCCCGGCGGAGATCGTCGAGCGCGCCGCTGAAGCCGGAGGCGAGCCGCTTCGCACAATCCGGATGGGCCGCCAGCGCCTCTCGCAAGGCCCTGAAGAACCGCTCCCAGCACTCGATTTCGGCCGGGCTCTGCGGCCGGTCGAGGAACGTCGCGCGCCAGGCGTTCGGGTCGCGCCGCCACACCTTGGCCTCGTCGATGTCGCCGCCGAAGATCGTGCCGCCGTCGAGGCCGTTGCCGATCGTCACGCCCTTCGGACCGACCGGTCCGATGGCGGACAGCGCCGAGCGGGGGAAGGTCACGGGCTCGCCATCGACGTAGAGCCGCATCTCGTCGAAGCCGGTGTGGACGGCCGCAATGGTCACCCACTTGCCGAAAGGCAGCCGATACCCCGGAAATGCGAGCCCGTCCTTGTAGGTGTTGACGCTGTCCGAGGTCCCGCCGGGGATGATGGATTTACCGTAGAAGTAGAAGAACAGCGCCTGGCCGCTGACGAACAGCCCGAACGACTTGTCGCCTTCGATCAAGGTCTGCCGCGCCTGGCTCGGCTCGGTCAGCCGCGCGGTGATCTCGAGCCTCAGCGCGACGAGCGGGTTCCAAGCCGGGCCGGACGCCACCCGGACCCGATTGCCGTGCTGCACGAACCGCAGAGCGCCCGAGCCGGGAGCGATCCCGTCGGCCAGGAACGGCGCGTTCGCGTCGGCGAGGTTGTCGTAGAACGAGAGGTCGACCGGGCGCCCATTCCACTTGTAGGTGTGATGGCAAATCAGTTCCCACATGGGCGGCCCCCAGCCGAGAGACGAAGACGGAAACCGAAGGCGTCGAGGACAGGGGCGGCGTCAGCGGCCAAACGAACGGCAAGCAACGAAAGCCATCATGCGCCCAAGGAGGGGAATGCTCAAGGAAAGTGTACGCGGTTATAGCAGCCTCAACGTTCAGCCATGATGCGGTTTGAGCGGGGCGCGTTGCTCAGCGGGCGCCGGATGCGCCCGCCGTTGGTCGTCAGCCACGATCTCCGTGCAGCCGATGTCCGCTTTGGGGGTCACAGCCGGTCATTCAGGGGCTGAGGCTAGAAATCCCCCTCCTCCGGGATGCGGTTGAACGCGATCTTCGCCCCGGCGTAGCCGCCCGGCGGCTCGACCGAGGGGCCAAGGCTCAGCAGATCCCGCCCGTAACGGGCGTGGAGACGGTCCGCCAGCACGGAGAGGCGCTCCCAGCGGCGACGCGCCTCGAACGCGGCCGCGACATCGAAGAGGTCGCGCCGTTCGACATCGAGCGGCACGAGGTCGTGCAGCACGACATGGACGCTGCGGCAGCGATCCGGCCCCTCCCCGCGCGCTCGGCCGAACAGCCGGCCGAGGCTTTTGAGAATCGAGCGATCGTCCCACGTCGGCGCAAAACGCTCCTCGCCGAACCAGCCCGCCCCACCCCGGTCGGTGAGCCACGCGGCGAGCGCCCGTGCG
>JAJKJG010000398.1 GCA_021154065.1 Methylobacterium sp. | reverse complement strand
GCGACCGGGATGATGCCGGCGCCGATGATCGCCGCGACACAGGCGCCGGCGTCCTCGACGGCGTCGAAGCCCATCAGCGCCGGGCGCGCGCCTTCGGCGGCGCGCAGGATGCGCACCACCGCCTCGGTGACGACGCCGAGCTGGCCCTCGGAGCCGCAGACGAGGCCGAGGAGGTCGTAGCCGGGGCTGTCGAGATGCCCGCCGCCGATCTCGACCACCGTGCCGTCGTTAAGCACCATGGTGACGCCGAGGAGGTTGTTGGTGGTCACGCCGTGCTTCAGGCAATGCGCGCCGCCGGCGTTCATCGCGATGTTCCCGGCGATGGTGCAGGCGAGCTGCGAGGACGGATCGGGGGCGTAGAAGAAACCCTCGTGGGCGATTGCCTGGGTGATGGCGAGATTGGTGATGCCGGACTGCACCCGCGCGGTGCGGTTCTGAAAATCGATGTCGAGCACGCGGTTCATCTTGGCGACGCCGAGGATGATCGCGTCCTCCTGGGCGATCGCGCCGCCGGAGAGCGAGGTGCCGGCCCCGCGCGGCACGACCTTGACGCTGTTGTCGTGGCAGAAGCGCATGACCGCGGAGACCTCCGCCGTCATCGACGGCAGGACGACCGCGAGCGGCATCCGGCGGTAGGCCGTCAGGCCGTCGGTCTCGAACGCGCGGCGCTCATCCTCCGAGGCGATCAGCGCCTCGCGCGCGACGAGCGGGGCAAGGCCGCGCAGGATCTCGTCGCGGCGGGCCAGTATGGCAGGGTCGGGCGTCGGGAATGCGATCGACATCGGTGTCCTTCCTTCCCGTTCGCGGTACGCCGGAACGGGAGCGTTTGGCCCAAACGTCTCTACTCCATCCGCGGTCCCTTTGCAGCGCCCGTGTTCGTCAGGCGGCGCCGGCGAGAGCGGGATAGAACTCGGCCATCAGCCGGTCGCGGTAGGCGACGAGGTTTCGGTGCTCCTCGGCCGCGCGGCGCGACGGCGCCTCGAAGATCGGGCAGAGCAGGCCCACCGCGAAGGCAAAGGCGGTCGCGTCCGCGCCGCAGGGCCTGTCGCCCATGAGATAGGGCTTCTCGCCGAGCACCGCGGCAAGCGCATCGATGTCGCGCCGGGCAAGCTCGGCAATCTCCTCCGGCGTATGGCGGCCGAGCCCGTGCGCCTTGAGACCGGAGCGAACCTTGCGCCGGATCACGGCCACGACCAGAGGCCGCACCGGCGCCGGCACCTTGTCTAAGAACTTCGCCGGGCCTTTGGCGAAATTGGCATCGTCGATCCAGCGGTCGCGGACCACGGCCCAATAGAGGTGGTCCTCGCACATCTTCTCGATCGCCCAGGCGACCGCCCGCCGCTCGGCGTCGAGCGCGGCGTCGAAGTCGATGCCGTGCTTCCGTTCCAGATGCAGGCGAATGAAGGTCGAGTCGGCCACGATCGTGCCGTCGTCGTCGATGTAGGGCAGCTTGCCCTTCGGCGCCTTGCGGAAGCCGCCGATGTCGACGCGATAGGCGAGCCGGGCGAGCTTCAGGAGCATCTCGGCCTTGGTGACGAAAGGACTCGGATCGGGCAGGCCGAAGGCTGGACCGAAAGCGTAGAGCGTGATCACGGCGTGCTCCCAAAACGTGCTGCGGCAACGGCGCAGTCTCGCGCAACGGCATGCGGCCCGCCAGGCCATCGCCCGAGCCATCACCGGCGCCGCATTGACCTTCGCGGCCGGGCGCGGATAGTGCCGGCTCGGGCGCGGAGCGGAGATGAGGTTGGCCGGAGAGCGAAGCGTGCGCGTCGGGTTGTTCGTCACCTGCCTCGTCGATTTGATGCGGCCGTCGGTTGGCTTTGCGGCGGTGAAGCTCCTCGAGGACGCCGGCTGCAGCGTCGAGGTGCCGAGCCAGACCTGCTGCGGCCAGCCGGCCTACAACACCGGCGATCGCGCGACGACGCGCGACCTCGCCGAGCGCGTCATCGAGAGCTTCCGCGGCTTCGATTACGTCGTCGCGCCGTCGGGCTCGTGCGCCGGCATGATCAAGGTGCATTATCCCGAGCTTTTCATGGACGACCCGAACTGGGCGCCGCGCGCGAACGAGCTCGCCAGCCGGACCTTCGAGCTGACGAGCTTCCTCGTCGACGTGCTCGGCGTCACCGCCGTCGCGGCGCGCTTTTCGGGGCCGGTCACCTACCACGATTCCTGCTCGGGCCTGCGCGAGCTCGGCGTCGCGCGCCAGCCGCGGCGGCTCCTGGCGAGCATTTCGGGTCTCGAGCTCGTCGAGATGGCGGATTCGGACGTCTGCTGCGGTTTCGGCGGCACCTTCGCGGTGAAGTATGGCGATATCTCGAACGCCATCGTCGAGGACAAGACGAAGCACATCGCCGAGACCGGCGCGCCGACGCTGCTTGCCGGCGACCTCGGCTGTCTCCTGAATATCGCCGGCAAGCTTTCGCGCGAGGGCCGGACGGTCGAGGTGCGCCACGTCGCCGAGGTGCTCGCCGGCCTTACCGACGACCCGCCGATCGGCATGCCGCGCGACAAGGCGCGGACCTGAACCTTCCGCCCTCCTCCCGCGGGGGATGACCCCAAGCCGGCACCAGTCTTGCACGCCATTGTCGCTTAAGGTGCGCAGACCGTGGGCTGGTGTAAGCTGAAGCGAGATGACGATCCTTTCGGTCCGCCACGTCACCACCTATCGCTACAGCCGGCCGGTCGCCTTCGGCGAGCATCGCATGATGTTCCGGCCGCGCGACAGCTACGACCAGAAGCTCATCGCGGCCGAGGTCGAGATCACGCCCGAGCCGGCGCATTTCCGCTGGATCCACGACGCGTTCGGGAACTGCGTCGCGATTGCAAGCTTCGCCGGGCAGGCGCGCGAGCTGCGCTTCGAGAGCCGGATGCGGCTCGACCACGCGCCGGCCCGAGCCCCCGACTTCCAGATCGAGGAATACGCCAAGACCTACCCGTTCTCGTATGAGGCGGACGAGCTGCCGGATCTCCTGCCCTCGATCGAGCGGCGTTATCCCGATCCCGAGCGGCAGCTCGAGCGCTGGGTGCGCAAGTTCCTGCGCCAAGGGCGCCCGACCGCGACCGGTGAGTTTCTGAAGACCCTCACCTACGGCATCAAGGAGGGCTTCGCCTACGAGCGGCGCTCGGAGGGCGGCACGCACGCACCGCTGACGACGCTGAACCTTCGCCGCGGCAGCTGCCGGGATCTCGCGCTCCTGATGATGGAGGCGGTCCGTTGCCTCGGCTTCGCCGCCCGCTTCGTCTCGGGCTACATCTACGTGCCCGACCGCGACGAGGCGACCTATCTCGGCGGCGGCTCGACGCATGCCTGGTGCCAGGTCTATCTGCCCGGCGCCGGCTGGGTCGAGTTCGACCCGACGAACGGCATCATCGGCAATCGGGACCTGATCAGGGTGGCGGTCGCCCGCGACCCGGCGCAAGCCGTCCCGCTCGCCGGCACCTTCTTCGGCGACGCGGCCGACGAGCTCGGCATGTCGGTCGAGGTCCAGGTGACGACTTTGCAGACGCCGCGAGACAATCGCCTTACCGCGGCGGTGGAGGCTTAAGGATGCGGATCCAGTGCGGCTACGAGATCGCCTATGACTGCGCGCAGCCGACGCCGATGCTGCTCATGCTGCGGGTGCACCCGTCCCGGCAGGCGGATCTCGAGGCGCCGGAACGCATCGCCTTCGACCCGCCGGTGCGGGCGACCGAGTACCGCGACGGCTTCGGCAATCTGTGCACCCGCGTCACCGCGCCGCCGGGCCGGATCACGATCTCGAACGAGTTCATCGTTCGCGACGGCGGCGAGCCCGATCTCGTCGTGCCGGAGGCCGAGCAGCACGCGCTCGAGGACCTGCCCGACCACGTGCTGGTGTTCCTCCTCGGCAGCCGCTACTGCGACACCGATCGCCTGAGCGAGGAGGCGTGGTCGCTGTTCGGCGGCACCGCGCCGGGCTGGCCGCGGGTCCAGGCGATCTGCGACTACGTCCACGACCGGCTCGAGTTCGGCTACGAGCACGCGAGCTCGTTCCGCACCGCCTGGGACGGGCATAACGAGGGCCGCGGCGTCTGCCGCGACTTCGCGCATCTCGCGATCGCCTTCTGCCGCTGCATGAACATCCCGGCGCGCTACTGCACCGGCTATCTCGGCGACATCGGCGTCCCGCCGGACCCGGCGCCGATGGACTTCAGCGCCTGGTTCGAGGTCTACCTGTCGGGCCAGTGGTATCGCTTCGATGCCCGGCACAACATCCCGCGCATCGGCCGCATCCTGATGGCGCGCGGACGAGATGCGACCGACGTGGCGCTCTCGACGAGCTTCGGCGCGTGCACGCTGGCGGGCTTCAAGGTCACCACCCTCGAGCTGCCGTGAGCGCGTTCGAGCAGGCGGGACCGCCGGTCGTCGTCGTCAACGAAGCCGGGCGCTCGCCCTTCGTGCTCCTGTGCGAGCACGCCTCGCGCCTGTTCCCGGCCGGCTACGGCCGGCTCGGCCTGCCGGCGGCCGAGCTCGATCGTCACATCGCCTGGGATCTCGGCGCCGCCGAGGTCGCGATGCGGCTTGCCTGCATTCTCGACGCTCCGCTCTTCCTCGCCGGATACTCGCGCCTGCTGATCGACCTCAACCGCCCGCCGGGGAGCCCGACCAGCATCCCCGAGGTCAGCGAGGCGACTGCGATCCCCGGCAATGTCGGACTCGACGAGGCCGAGCGGCGGCGCCGATACCGGCTCTGGTTCCGGCCGTTCCACGATGCGGTCGCGGCGCATCTCGATTCGCGCGCCGGACGCGCCACCGCGGTCGTCGGCATGCACAGCTTCACGCCGGTGTTCGCCGGCGTATCGCGGCCGTGGCACGCCGGGGTGCTGTTCCGGCGCGCCGAAGCTTTCGGCGAGGCGCTCGCCGCGGCGATCGAGGCCCGGGCGGAGGTGCCGGTCGGGCGAAACGAGCCCTACCGCGTTTCGCTCGAGACCGATTACACCGTGCCGGTGCATGGCGACGCCCGCGGCCTGCCGGCGGCCCTCATCGAGGTTCGCCAGGACCTCGTCACCGACGTGCTCGGGATCGAGCGCTGGAGCCGGACGCTCGCCGGCGCGCTCGCCGCCGTCGCGGAGCTGGCCGGACCCGCCCAAGCGCCTTGAGCGCCGGGAAATGCGTGATCCGCCGCGGGAAGACGCTGAGCGCCGCCGCCTACGCCAGCTTGACGTTCTTCAAGGGGAGCGTGCGCACCGGCCTGCCGATCGCGGCGTGGATGGCGTTGAGGACGGCCGGCGCGACGACGCAGATCGTCGGCTCGCCGACGCCGCCCCAGAAATCGTGCGTCGGCACGATCACGGTTTCGACCTTCGGCATCTCGGCGATCTTGAGGAGCTCGTAGGAGTCGAAGTTGAGGCTCGTCATGCGGCCCTTGTCGACCGGGCATTCGCCATAGAGCGTCGCGCTGAGGCCGTAGGCGACCGAGCCCTCGACCTGCGCCGCGATCTGGCCCGGGTTCACGGCGTGGCCGCAGTTCAGCGCCAGCACGAGGCGATGCACCTTGAGCTTGCCGGCATCGCTCACCGAGACCTCGGCGACGGCGGCCGAGTAGCTGCCATAGCCCATGAACTGGGCGATGCCGCGGTGCACGCCCGCCGGCAGCGACGTGCCCCAGCCGCCCTTATCGGCTGCGGCATCGAGCACGGCGCGGTGCTTCGGATGGTTGCCGAGGAGCGCGCGACGGAACTCGAGCGGATCCTTGCCGGCGGCGCGCGCCGCCTCGTCGATGAAGCACTCGAGGTAGACGGCGTTCTGGTTCGTGTTGACGCCGCGCCACGGCCCGACCGGCACATGGGTGTTGCGCATCGCGTATTCGATGAGGAGGTTCGGCACGGTGTAGCCGAGCTGCGCCTCGCCGGGCTGCTCCCAGTAGCCCTGGAGCTGGCGCATGTCCTTGCCGTCCTTGATCGCCGTCGGGTTGAGCGAGGCGTTGATCGACTGGCCCGAGACGCGGATGTGCAGGCCGACGAGATTGCCCGCCGCGTCGAGCCCGGCGGTGAGGCGGCATTGCGAGATCGGCCGGAAGAAGTCCTGCGCGAGATCCTCCTCGCGGCTCCAGATCAGCTTCACCGGCGTGTCCGGGAAACGCTTGGCGATCGCGACCGCCTCGTGGACGTAGTCCTGCGTGCCGCCGCGCCGGCCAAAGCCGCCGCCGAGATCGTGCTTGTGGACCTCGCATTTGCCGAGCGGCAGGCCCGACGCCGCCGAAAGCGCGGCGAGCGATGCCTCGGCGTTCTGCGTCGCGACCCAGACCTCGGCGCTGTCCGCCGACACGCGCGCCGTGCAGTTCATCATCTCCATGCAGGCATGCGCCAGGAACGGCGTGCCGTACACGGCCTCGACGGTCTTCGCCGCGCCGGCGATGGCTTTCACCGCGTCGCCGTTCGAGCGCTCGCCGTTGGTGACGGCGGCGGTCAAGCCCTCGCGCAGGTGCTCGGCGATCGTCGCGTCGCTCGCGCCCGCGCCCGGCCCCTCGTTCCAGACGATCGGCAGCGCCTCGAGCGCGGTCTTTGCCCGCCACCAGGTGTCGGCGACGACCGCGACGGCCGAGTCCGAGACCTTCACGACGGCGCGCACGCCCGGCATCGACGCCACCTTGCCCTCGTCGTAGCGATCGAGCTTGCCGCCATAGACCGGACAGTGCTTGATGGCGGCGTTGAGCATGCCGGG
>JAJKJG010000397.1 GCA_021154065.1 Methylobacterium sp. | reverse complement strand
TCACATCCGGCATTCGCCTCGGCACCCCGGCCTGCACCACGCGCGGCTTCGGCGTCGCCGAGTTCCGGCGCGTCGGCGAACTGATCGTCGAGGTGCTCGACGGCTTGGCGAAGCACGGCGAGGCCGGCAACGGCGAGACCGAGGCGGCCGCGAAGGCGCGCGCGCACGAGCTGACGCGGCGCTTTCCGATCTACGCTTGACCGCGGCGGGGACGGGATGCGCTGTCCCTATTGCGGCAGCCTCGAAACGCAGGTCAAGGACTCGCGCCCGACGGACGATGCATCCGCCATCCGCCGCCGGCGCGTGTGCCCGGATTGCGGCGGACGCTTCACCACGTTCGAGCGGGTCCAACTGCGTGAGCTGACCGTCGTGAAGCGGTCGGGGCGGCGCGTGCCGTTCGACCGCGACAAGCTGCAACGGTCGGTCGAGGTGGCGCTGCGCAAGCGCCCGGTCGAGCCGGAGCGCGTCGAGCGCCTCATCAACGGCATCGTGCGCCAGCTCGAAAGCCTAGGAGACGGCGAGGTCACGAGCGAGCAGGTCGGCGAACTGGTGATGGAGGGCCTGAAGGGCCTCGACGATGTCGCCTATGTGCGCTTCGCCTCGGTTTACAAGAATTTCCGCGAGGCGAAGGATTTCGAGGACCTGATCGGCGCGCTCGCCGCCGAGGAGCCGTCCGCCGAGCCTCCCGCGGACGCGCGCAAGCCCGCGCGGACGGGCGCGTGACGCCCGCAGCCCGGCTGGAGCAGGCCGCCGATCGCACGCCGGCGTTGGCGCGCGCGCAGGACGAGCGCTTCATGCGCCTGGCTCTGGCGCTTGGCGCGCGCCACCTCGGCCTGACCTGGCCCAATCCCTCGGTCGGCGCCGCGGTGATCGATCAGAATGAAGGCGGTCCGCGCATCGTGGCGCAAGGGATCACGCAGCCGGGCGGGAGGCCGCACGCCGAGCGCGTGGCTCTGGAGGCCGCCGGGGCGGCGGCGCGGGGCGCGACCCTCTACGTCTCGCTCGAACCCTGTTCGCACCACGGCCGAAGCCCACCGTGCGCCGACGCCATCCTGGCGTCCGGCGTCGCGCGCGTCGTCACCACGCTCGAAGACCCCGATCCGCGCGTGAGCGGCCAAGGCCATGCGCGGCTCGCCGCGGCGGGCGTGGCGGTGACGACCGGCATCCTGGCCGGGGAGGCCCGCCGCATTCATCGCGGCCATATCGCGCGCGTGACGCACGGCCGGCCGGCCGTGGCCCTGAAGATCGCCCAAACCGCGGATGGCTACGCCGCCCGCGCCTCCGGCCCGCGGCTTCTGATCACGGGCGATCTCGCCAACGCCCGCACGCATCTCCTGCGCGCCCATGCCGACGCCGTCCTGGTCGGCGCCGGCACGATCCTGGCCGACGATCCGCAATTGACCGTGCGCCTGCCAGGTTTGGAAACCCGCTCGCCGGTTCGCGTCGTATTCGACAGCCGGCTGCGGACGCCGCCGACTGCGCAGGTCGTCAGGACGGCGCGGGATGGTCCGACATGGATCGTCGCCACGCGAGACGCGCCGGTTGAGCGGGAGCGCCGCCTGGCGGATGCGGGCGCAAAGGTTTTCCGCGTCGAAGGCGACGCGACGGGCCGCGTCGCGCTGGAGCCGGCGCTTCGGAATTTAGCCGAGCACGGCATTACGCGTGTTTTC
Source organism: Methylobacterium sp. (assembly GCA_021154065.1). The sequence continues at coordinate 3,758 of JAJKJG010000397.1, read as the reverse complement.
TCGGAGGGCGGTCCGGCTCTCGGCGGCGCGCTCGCCGCGGCCGGTCTCCTGGACGAGGTGATTCTCGTGACGGGCGGTTCCGCGCTTGGAGCGCCGGGCATCCCGGCGCTGCCGCCGCCGCTCGAGACGGCGCTCCAAAAAAACTTCGAGCCCATCGGGAGCGAAATGGCCGGAGCCGATCGGTTCGACTTTTATGAGAAGCGTCCCTGATGTTCACCGGGCTTGTGACCGACATCGGCGAAGTCGTGGCCGTCGCAGACCATCCGGGCGGGCTGAGGCGGCTGCGCATCCACTGCGCTTACGATCCCGCGACGATCATGCTCGGCGCATCCATCGCCTGCGCCGGGCCGTGCCTGACGGTTGTCGCCTTCGGACCACGTGACCGAGGCGGGGCGTGGTTCGAGGTGGACGCCGCCGCCGAGACCTTAGGCCGGACGACGGTCGGCGCGTGGACCATTGGCACGCGGGTCAACCTGGAACGCTCGCTGAAAATCGGAGACGAACTCGGCGGGCATCTCGTGACCGGGCACATCGACGGCGTCGCCGAGATTTTGCGGCGCGAGACCGTCACGAGCGGGGAGGGGGCGTGGGGCGCGACGGCGCGCTTTACGGTCCGCGTGCCGCGCCCGCTCGCCCGCTTCATCGCGGAAAAGGGGTCGGTGGCTCTCGACGGCGCATCGCTGACGGTCAACACGGTCGAGGGCGACACGTTCTCGGTGCTGCTGATCCCGCACACGCTCGCCGTCACCGCCTGGGGCGAGGGCCGAGCCGGCGACCGGCTCAACCTCGATGTCGATCTCATGGCCCGCTACGCCGCGCGGCTTGCCGAGGGGAGGGCGGAGGGCTACTGAGCGGAGCCTCGGAGTTCCAGATGGCCGCCCCCCGTCAGACGCTCAGCGACGACGCACCTCTTCCGGGCGCGCGTGTCCTCATTGTCGAGGCGCGGTTTTACGACGACCTCGCGGACGAATTGTTGCGCGGCGCGCGGGCGGCGCTTGCGGCGGGTCGGGTCGAGGTCGATGTGCTCACCGTTCCGGGCGCGCTCGAAATCCCCGCCACGCTCGCCATCGCACTCGATGCGGCCGAGCGGGCGGGGCGGCCCTACGACGCGGCGGTGGCGCTCGGATGCGTCATCCGCGGCGAGACCGGGCACTACGACATCGTGGCGGGCGAGAGCGCGCGCGCCTTGATGGATCTGTCCGTCGCCAGGCGGCTTCCGCTCGGCAACGGCATTCTCACCGTCGAAAACGACGCCCAGGCATGGACTCGAGCGCGAACGAGCGAATTAGATAAGGGCGGCGGCGCGGCGGAGGCCGCTTTGACGGTGCTACGCATCAGGCGCCGATTGTCCGAGGAGGTTTCACGTCATGGCGAAGCCCGCTGAGCGGAGCGCCGCGCGATTGGCCGCGGTGCAGGCGCTTTACCAGATGGACGTGGCGGGCAAGGGCCTCGTCGACGCGCTCGCCGAGTTCGAGGCGTTCTGGATCGGCCGCGAGGTCGGGGGCGTCAGCTTCAAGCCGGCCGAGAACGCCTTTTTCCGCGATATTCTGGCCGGCGTGGTGCGCGAGCAGCGCGCGGTGGACGGCAAGGTGGACGCGGCGCTCGCCGCCGCGTGGCCGCTGACGCGAATCGAGGCCGTGCTGCGCGCCATCCTGCGCGCCGGGGCCTATGAGCTGATGTTTCGCCCGGACGTGCCGGTCCGCGCAGCGATCTCGGAGTATGTCGATGTCGCGCACAGCTTCTATGGCGGGGACGAGCCGGGTCTCGTCAACGCCGTCCTCGACGCTGTCGCGCGCGAGGTTCGCGCGGGCGAGCTGAAGAGTCGGGCTTGAGCCGGGCCGACGGCGCGCGTGGGGACGGGCGGCAGGGGCGCGGATGCGGCGTCCGCTCGACAGACGCGCCGCCCCGCGACATTTTTGAGGAATGAGGCTTTCATCCCGCCCCTCCGAAGACGAGTTGATCGCCCGCTTCTTTGCGCCGCTCGCCTGCGAAGGGGGGCTGGGTCTGAAAGACGATGCGGCCCTTTTGCGCCCCGCGGCCGGTCACGACCTCGTCTTGACGGTCGACGCCCTCGTGGCGGGCGTCCACTTCTTTCCCGACGATCCGCCGGACGCCATCGCCGTGAAGGCGCTGGGCGTCAACATCTCCGATCTCGCCGCCAAGGGCGCTTCGCCCGCCGGATTCCTGCTGGCGCTGGCGCTGCCGGACGACTGGTCGGAGGCTTGGCTCGCCGCCTTCGCGGAGGGCCTGGGCGAGGCCGCGCGGGCGTTCGCCTGCCCGCTGCTCGGCGGCGACACGGTTCGCGCCGACGGCGCGTTGTCGCTCTCGGTCACGGCGGTCGGGCAGGTTCCAGCAGGCCGGATGGTGCGTCGCACGGCGGCGCGGGTGGGCGATCGCGTCTGCGTCACCGGCACGATCGGGGACGCGGCGCTGGGACTGGCGCTCAGGCGGGGCACGGAAGCGCCCTGGGCCTCCGGCCTGACCTCCGACGAGCGGACGCACCTTGTTGATCGCTACCTTCGTCCGCGTCCGCGGCTCGTGCTCGCCCCCGTCTTGCGCGAGCACGCGCGCGCCGCCATGGACGTGTCCGACGGCTTGGCCGGCGATCTCGCCAAGATGATGCGCGCGAGCGGCGCATCGGCCGTGGTGGACCTGGACACAATCCCGCTCTCGCCGGCGGCGCGGACGGCGCTGGCTGGCGACCGCGGGCTCATGGAGCGTCTCGTCACGGGCGGCGACGACTACGAAATCCTGTGCGCGCTGCCGGAGGCGCGAATCACGGCGTTCCTCCAGGCGAGCGCGGCGGCGGGCGTCCCGGCCGCGGTCATCGGAACGGTGATTGAGGGCGATGGATTGCCCCTGTTCCGGGGCGAGGGCTGCGACCGCCGCTTCGAGGCGGGTTCGTTCAGTCATTTCTGACGCGGTCCCCATCCCTGAAGCGCCCACGGAGAAGGTTTGCGCGGCCTGGCGTTCCGTCCCGCTTCGCACCTGCAACATCGCGTTTGCGATTTGGCGCAAAGTTTGGCAGTGAGGGCGCGCATTCCTCAGGGCCTGCCTGGCGAGGGCGCGACCGCGCGCGCTTGCCCTCCTCAAGGCCCCTCATCGACGACAACAAGGACGGTACAATGACCGCACTCATCCTCATCATCCTGGGCGGCCTGTGCGCGGTCGCCTATGGATTGTGGGCCATCAACGACGTCATGAAGCGCGACGCCGGCACGCAGCGCATGCAGGAGATCGCGGGCGCGATCCGCGAAGGGGCGCAGGCCTACCTGCGCCGCCAGTACACGACCATCGGGGTCGTCGGGGTCGTCCTGTTCGCGTTGATCGCCTTCTTCCTCGGGATCTGGGTAGGCGTCGGCTTCGCCGTCGGCGCGGTGCTTTCGGCCGCGGCCGGCTTCATCGGCATGAACGTGTCGGTGCGGGCCAACGTCCGCACCGCCCAGGCGGCGACGCTGTCGCTCGGCGGCGGCCTCGACGTCGCCTTCAAGTCGGGCGCCGTCACGGGCCTCTTGGTGGCCGGCCTCGCGCTCCTTGGGGTCGCGATCTACTTCACCTTCCTGACCCGCGGGCTCGGGCTCGATCCGTCGAGCCGACCGGTCATCGACGCGCTCGTGGCGCTCGGCTTCGGAGCGTCGCTGATCTCGGTCTTCGCGCGTCTGGGCGGCGGCATCTTCACCAAGGCCGCCGACGTCGGCGCGGACCTCGTCGGCAAGATCGAGGCCGGCATCCCGGAGGACGATCCGCGCAACCCGGCG
>JAJKJG010000396.1 GCA_021154065.1 Methylobacterium sp. | reverse complement strand
GGTCGCGACCTCGGGCAGGCCGGGGCCGGTCGTCGTCGACGTGCCGGAAGACATCTGCCACGCGACGCTGCCGTTCGAGGACGAGGATTTCTCCGCCAACCCGGCGCATGAGGCCGCGCCGGCGCTGCGCTGCCGGCCGGACCGGCTCTCGACCGCGCGCGCCGCGACGCTCCTTGCGAATGCCGAACGTCCGCTCGTGCTCGCCGGCGGCGGCGTTCACATCAGCGGCGCGGCCGACGCGCTCACGGATTTCGCGCGCGCCTACGAGGTTCCGGTCGCCCACACCATGACCGGCAAGGGCGCGATCCCCTGCACCGACCCGCTCAGCGCCGGCCTGTTCGGCCGCTACGACCGCATCGCCAACGCGCTGATCGAGGAAGCCGACTGCCTTCTCGTCGTCGGCTGCAAGCTCGGCGAGATCGCGACCAAGCGCTACACCGTGCCGCCGAAGGGCAAGACGCTCATTCACCTCGACATCGTCGCCGAGGAGTTCGGCCGCACCACAGAGCCCGATATCGCGCTCTGGGGCGACGCCCGCGCCGGCATCGAGGATTTGCACGAGGCGCTGCGCGGCTCGCCTCCGGCCCGCGGCGAATACGTCAAAGAGGTCGCGCGCCGCATGGGCGCATGGCGCGAGAGCGTCGCCGAGCGCTACACCTCGGAGGAGGTGCCGGTGTCGATGGGGCGCCTCATGGGCGAGCTCAACCGCCTCATGCCGGCCGACGGCATCCTCGTCGCCGACGGCGGCTTTGCGGCCCATTGGGGCGGGCTGCTCTACGACACCAAGCAGGCGGGGCGCGGCTTCGTGCCGGACCGCGGCTTCGCCTCGATCGGCTACGGCCTGCCGGGGGCGATGGGGGCGGCGCTCGCCGCGCCGGCGCGCCAAGTCGTGAGCCTCACCGGCGACGGCGGCTTCAACATGATGCTCGGCGAGCTCGAGACGGCGCGGCGCATGGCGCTCGATTTCGCGATCGTCGTCGTCAACAACGCCGCCTCCGGCTACGTCAAGGCGCTGCAGCACCTGATGTACGGCGAAGGCGCCTATCACGCCTCCGACCTCGCCGAGACCAATTACGCCAAGGTCGCGGAGGCGCTCGGCTGCACGGGCGTCCGCGTGGAAGAGCCGGGCGCCGTCGGACCGGCGCTCGAGCAAGCTTTCCGCACGCAAGGGCCGGTGGTGATCGACGTCGTCGTCACCCGCGATCCGGCGAAGATGCTGCCGGCGGTGGACAACCGCACGGTCCAGGTGCGCAAGGGCGACCGGGTGGCGTGAACGCCTCTCCCGCTTGCGGGAGAGGCCGAGTCGGCGCGGGAGCGCCGACCGGGTGAGGGCAGCGCCCGACCCTCTCCCGCAAGCGGGAGAGGGGGCACCCCGTACCGCCGTTCTACAGGAACCCCACCGAGATCCACGGCACCGCCGCGACGACGACGATCCCGACGAGGAGCGCCAGGAGGTAGGGCCAGATCGGGCGGATGCCCTCCGAGGGATCGACGCGGCCGATGGCGCAGGCGGCGTAGTAGCCGACCCCGAAGGGCGGGGCGAAGAGGCCGATGCCCATCGAGAGGATCACGACCATGGCGTAATGCACCTCGTGGATGCCGACGATGCGGGCGATCGGGAACAGCAGCGGCCCGAACAGCACGATCGCCGGAATGCCCTCGAGCACCGAGCCGAGGACCACGAAGGCGGCGATCGACACCGCCATGAAGGTGACGGCGCCGCCCGGCAGCCCGGTCATCGCCGCGGCGAGCTGGCGCGAGAAGCCGGACTGGGTCAGCGCCCAGGCCATCGCGGTGGCAGTGCCGATGATGAGGAGGATCGCGCCCGAGAGACAAGCCGTGTCGACGAGCGCCGGCCACAGCCGCCGCCACTCGATGCGGTCGCGGAAGACGAAGCCGGCGATCACGCCGTAGGCGAGCGAATAGGCGATGCCGATGGTCGAGACCTCGGTCGCGGTCGCGACCCCCTCGACGACCGCGGCCCTGATCAGGAACGGCAGCACCAGCGCCGGCAGGGCGACGACGAGGGCGCGGCCGATCTGGCCGGCGCTCGCGCGGCGCACGTGGCGCAGATCCTCGCCGCGATAGCGCCACCAGACGACGGCGCAGAGCGTCAGCGCGAGCACGAGGCCCGGCAGCATGCCGCCGGTGAACAGCGCCGCGATCGAGACGCCGGTGACCGAGCCGATGGTGATGAGGACGAGGCTCGGCGGGATGGTCTCGGTCTGGGCGCCGGTCGCCGACAGCAGGGCGACGAGGTCGCCGGCCTTTACGCCGCGCGCCTTCATCTCGGGGAACAGCACCGGCGCGACGGCGGCCATGTCGGCCGCCTTCGAGCCCGAGATGCCGGAGACGAGGTACATGGCGCCGAGCAGCACGTAATGCAGCCCGCCGCGCACGTGGCCGATGAGGCTGGCGAGAAAGCCGACCATCGTGCGCGCCATGCCGGTGATCTCGATCAGGAGGCCGAGGAACACGAACAGCGGCACCGACAAAAGGATGATGTGCGACATGCCCTCGTCCATCCGGCTCACCACCACGGTCAGCGGCGTGCGGGTGGTGAGCGCGAGATGCGCGAAGGTGCCGAGCCCGAAGGCGAAGGCGATCGGGATTCCGGTCAGCACGGCGGCCCCGACGAGCAGCACGAAGAACACGACGAGACGGTAGTTTCCGATCGCGGCGAGCGCCGGCTTCAGAAGCCAAAGCCCGGCGGCGACCGCGACGACGACCGCGAGCGCCAGCGCCAGGTCGGCAGGCTGCACCGAGCGGCCGATGCGCAGGACCCCGAGCAGCAGCATCAGCGCGATGCCGACCGGCAGCGCCATGGCGCGCCAGATGTTCGGCACCTCGAGGGCCGGCGTCACGATCATCGCCTCGTCGATGGCGTATTCGAGCGCCGGGTGCATGATCAGGGCGAGGAAGGCGAGACCGGCGGCGAGCGCCAGCGCGTCGGCGAGCGCCCGGCGGCGCGGGCCGGCGTTGTTGACGAGCGCGCTCATGCGCATGTGCTCGACGCGCCGATAGGCGACGACGGCGCCGAGCATCGCGAGCCACAGGAACAGGATCGAGGCAAGCTCGTCCGACCAGGTGAACGGCCGGTGGAAGACGTAGCGCGAGACGACGCCGCCGAACAGGATCGCGGTCTCGACCGCAACGAGCACGCCGGCCGCGATCTCGACCGCCTGCCCGACGGCGCGCTCGGCGAGCGCCGCGGGCGAGCGCGAGGCCGGCAGCTCCGTGGTCTCGACCGCGAATTCGGTGGTCATCTTACGGCGTGCCCCAAACACCGGTCGTCCCGGAAGCCGCGGAGCGGCTATCCGGGACCCATGGCGCCGGCGCGTGGGGGTGGGTCCCGGCTCTCCGCTTCGCTTCGGCCGGGACGACCCGCGGAAGCGGATTCACCTAAGAAATCGCTCCCGCGTGCTTCTCCAGGAGCTTCCAGGCGTCTTCGCCGTATTTCTGGCGCCACTCCTTGTAGAACCCGGCCGCCTGCAGCTTCGCCTGGAAGGCCTTGGTGTCGACGGTGTTGAAGGCGAGCCCCTTCTCGGAGAGCTCCTTCTCGAGCGAGGTGTTGAGCTTGAAGATGTCCTCGCGCTGGCGCACCGCGCCGTCGTTGACGTTCTTCTCGATGACCTGCTGGACGTCCTTCGGCAGCCCGTTCCAGGCCTTGCCGTTGGCGAGGAACCAGAAGCCGTCCCACATGTGGTTCGTCTTCGAGAGGTATTTCTGGACCTCGTAGAGCTTTGCCGCCTGGATGATGGCGAGCGGGTTCTCCTGGCCTTCCGCGACCTTGGTCTGCAGCGCCGAATAGGTCTCGGAGAAGTTGATCGACATCGGCGCCGAGTCGAAGGCCTTGAACATCGACGTCCAGAGCGGGCTCGGCGGGACGCGGATCTTGAAGCCTTTCAGGTCGTCGGGCGAATTGATCGGCTTCGTCGACGACGTGATCTGGCGGAAGCCGTTGTCGTACTGCTTCTGGAAGGCGTAGAGCCCGGCCTTCTGGATCTGGGCCCGCACCGACTCGCCGAGCTCGCCGTCCATCGCCGGCCAGACCTTGTCGTAGCCCGACCACGCGAAGCCGATGCCGGTGATCGAGGCGCCGGGCACGAGCGTCGACAGGATCAGCGGCGACAGCGTGAAGAACTCGATCGCGCCCGAGCGCAGCTGGCTCAGCATGTCGGTGTCGCCGCCGAGCTGGTTGTTCGGGAACACCTGGATGTCGACCTTGCCGCCGGTCTCCTTGCGGATCGCGTCCATGGCCTCGATCGTGCGGATCGTGAGCGGGTGCGTCACCGGCGAGTTGTTGGCGTATTTCAGGCTGAAGTCGGCGGCGCGGACCTGCGTGACGCGAAACACCGCCGGCGCCGCGACGGCAAAGCCCGCGGTCGCCCGGAAGACGTCGCGGCGGGAAAGCTTTTGCATGAGACGTGTCCTCCTCGCCCGCTTGCCCGCGGGCCTCGATCTGGGCCGGCCCCGAGGGCGCGGCATCGCGCGGATCGTTAGCCGCGCCCCGATCGCCGGGCAAGGCCTAGGCGCTCCTGCGGAGACCGTCCAGGCTCGGACCCCCGCTTTGCAGGGGCCGCTCCCAAGCCCCTCATCCTGAGGTGCGACCCCCGGGCTTGACCCGGGGGGAGCCTCGAAGGACGCAACCCTGCCGATGCCGCGCCCTGCCGCCCGTGCGTGCTTCGAGGCTCGGCTTCGCCTCGCACCTCAGCATGAGGAGGTTTGTGATGGCCTGCCCCCCGAGGGCCGTCTCGACCTCTCTCTCCGGGAGAGGTAGGTCAGGGGACGGAGGATGCCATGACGAGGATGCCGAATTCAAACGCGGAGTGCGATCGGTGAATGAGCGCGGGGCGTTCGTCACCGGCGGCGCGTCCGGGATCGGGCTCGCGGCGGCGCGACAGCTCGCCGCCGACGGCTGGAGCGTCGCGATCGCCGACCGCGACGCCGCCGGGCTGGAGAGGGCCGAGGCCGAGCTCGCGGAGTGGGGCGAGCGGGTCGTGCGGCTGGCACTCGACGTCACCGACGAGGCGGCGGTCGCGGCCGCGATGGCGCAAGCCGCCGAACGGATCGGACCCTTGCGGGGCGTCGTCAACTCGGCCGGGATCGCGCAGAACAAGCCGTTCGACGAGATCACCGCGGCGGAGTTCCGGCGCATCCTCGACGTCAACGTCGTCGGCACCTTCCTCGTCGCCCGCGCCGCCGTCGCGGCGATGCGGACGACCGGCGGCGGCGCGATCGTCAACATCGCCTCGATCAGCGGCATGCGCGGCAATCTCGGGCGCACCGCCTACGGCGCCTCGAAGGGCGGCGTCATCACCATGACCCAGGTGATGGCGGTCGAGCTCGCGCGCGACGGCATCCGGGTGAACGCGGTTTCGCCCGGGCCCGTCGACACCCCGATGGTGCGCGCGCTCCATCCGCCCGAATACCGCGGCGCCTTCGAGCGCCGGGTGCCGCTCGGCCGCTACGCCCGCCCGGAGGAAATCGCGACGGTCATCGCCTTCCTCCTCGACGACGAGCGCTCGAGCTACATCACCGGCCAGATCCTCGGCGTCGACGGCGGCTTCCTCGCCGCCGGCGTGATGCAGGAGTGATCGCCGTGGCTGCGGCTCCGTCCGTTGCGCTGGTTTCGGTTCTCTGCGCCGACCGGGTCGGGCTCGTCTCGGGCATCGCCGATCACCTGTTCGACGCCGGCGTGAACCTGCGCGACACCAACTTCGCGGCGCTCGGCTCGGGCGCCGAGTTCAGCGCGCTGTGCGAATTGCCCGAGGGCCTCTCGGTCGAGACGATCGAGACGGCGCTGAAAGCGCTCGACGTGCTCGCCGGCGCGCAAATCCGCGTCGTGCCCTACTCGTTCGATCCAAATCCGCTCGAGACGGGCCGCGTGACGCACCGGATCGCCGTCTCGGGCGGCGACCAGCTCGGCCTCGTCGCCCGCCTCGCCGACGTGTTCGCGCAATACGGCGCCAACATCGTCCGCCTCGAGGCCCGCAAGCTCTCAGCTGCCGAGGGCGGGCTCTACGTCACGCGCTTTGCGGTGTTCATCCCGCCCGCCCGCGCCGACCTCTGCCTCGCGACCGTCACCAACACGGCCGGAACGCTGGGCCTCGAGTGCAAGGTCGAGGAGGGCGGGCCGTAACCACCTCTCCCCGCGCAGCGGGGAGAGGCCGACTCGCCGAAGCCGAGCGGGTGAGGGGCCGGGGGCGCGCGAGGACGCGGGCGAGCGAACTCCACGGGCCCCCTCACCCCAACCCTCTCCCCGCAAGCGGGGAGAGGGAGAACGCTCTGACGACCGAGCTTTGCGCGGGCGGCATGGGCAGCGCCTTTCGTGAAACGAGGATTGCGCGGGGCGAATGACCGGCGGCACCCCGCATCGTCATCCCCCGTTCTTCGTCATCGTCGGCAACGT
>JAJKJG010000395.1 GCA_021154065.1 Methylobacterium sp. | reverse complement strand
CGTGATCTGCGTCGGTGCGCCGGAGGAGCCGCGGCTCAAGCTCGCGCGTGAGTTCGGCGCCGAGGCGACAGTGAACATCGAGGAACTGAAGTCAGCGCGGGACCGCATCGCCCGCGTGCGCGAGATCGTCGGCGGCTTCGGCGCCGACCTCGTGATGGACTGCTCCGGCCACCCTTCGGCCGGGCCGGAAGGCATCGAGATGCTGCGCGACGGCGGCACCTATGTCGAGATGGGCCAGTTCACCGACGCCGGCACGATCGAGACCTCCTGGCACCGCATCTGCGCCAAGGACCTCAACGTGCTCGGCTCCTGGGCCTTCACGGGCAACGACCTGCCGCTCGGCGTCGACATGCTCTACCGCGCCCGCGACAAGTACCCATGGCTCGAGATGCAGACGCTCTATCCGTTCACCGAGGAGGGCGTGTCGCGCGCCGTCGCCGACGCGATGGCGATGAAGACGGTGAAGTCGACGATCGTGCCGTGGCCGGAGCTGGTGGAAGCCTGATGGCTTAGAACGGCACCCGTCCCCGCAGCATATCGAACCACATGCGGAAATCGCCCATGAGGCTGTAGAGCGGGTGCCGGAACGTCGTCGGGCGGTTCTTCTCGAAGATGGAGTGGCCGAGCCAGGCGAAGCCATAGCCGACGACCGGAACCAGGATCAGCAACGCCCAGCGCCGCGTCGCGAGCGCATAGACGAAGAGGAGGAGCGCGAGGCTCGTGCCGATGAAGTGCAGCCGGCGCGAGCTGCGGTCGGCGTGCTCTTCGAGGTAGAAGGGATAGAACTCGTCAAATGAGGAGAAATGCCGAATGCTCTCTTCAGGCAGCTTCGCCATGACATGCTCCGCGCAAGATCCTGCGGGCATTCTCCGCTCATCAGCAGCCCGGCGCCAGTAGTTCCCAGCGTGTCCTCCGCAAGCGCCTCCCTCGTCCTCCGTCCCGCGGCGGCCCCCGACCTCGTCGAGATCCGGGCGCTCCTCGTCGAGACCTGGCATGACACCTACGATCCGCTCTTCGGCTACGAGGAGGTTGCTTCCTTCACCGACCGACTGCACGCGGTGGAGAAGCTTGCAGGCGAGCTCGGACGTGCGAGCCACGTCTTCCTTGTTGCCGAGCGCGAAGACGGGCTCGCCGGAACCGTCTCGGCGACGCTCGGCGACGATCGCGTTCTCACGATCGGCCGGCTCTATGTCCGACCGGCCCAGCAGCGCGCCGGGATCGGCCGCGCGCTCCTCGAGGCGGCGCTCGCGGCGTTCCCGACCGCTCAGGTGGCGAGGCTCGAGGTGGAAGGCGGCAACGCCAAGGGGCGGGCCTTTTATGAACGCAACGGCTTCACCTGGACCGCCAAGATCGGCCATGCGGGAGCCGGCGAGGCGCTCGTCTATGAGCGGCCTCTTCCTGGCGCTCTGCCTCGCCTTGCCCGCGACGAGGATGCACAGGACCTCTTCGGCCTTCTTGCTCTCTGCTTTGCCGAGTATCCGGGCTGCTATGTCGACCCGCACGAGGATCTGACCGATCTGCGCCACCCGAGCCGCTCCTTCGGCCAAAGGGGCGGTGCGTTCTGGGTCGCCGAGGATGCGCGCGGACGCGTCTGCGCCTGCATCGCCATTGATTATCCGGCAGAGCGTGAAGGGGAGCTGCACCGGCTCTATGTGCGGCCCGACCTGCGCCGGCGCGGCCTCGGCGAGCGGCTGATCCGCCTCGCCGAGGATCATGCGCGAGAGCGCGGCGCCAGAAACATGTTCTTCTGGTCGGATACACGCTTCACGAACGCGCATCGGCTTTACACGCGCCTCGGCTACCTTCGCGCGGATGCCACGCGTGCCCTCGGCGATGTGTCGAACTCGGTCGAATACCGCTTCGAGAAGGCGCTGTGAGGCACCCCCGTTACGGCGCCACCCCGGATTCCTCGGCGGCGCGGTTCGCGACCCGCGTCTGCCAGAAGCACAGCGCCGGCGTGACCACGAGCTCCATCGCCAGCGCCATCAGCATGAACAGCGACGGGACGCCGGTGATCCACAAGCCGAGCAGCCGCGCAAGGCCGCCGATCACGATGATCAGGGTGAGAAAGCGGAAGAAGGTGGTCTTCTCTTCGATCCGCGGCACCGTCCACCAGAAGCAGAGCCCGATGCCGAGGAGAAGACCTGAGAGGAAACGGAAATGGCTGTCGGCCGAGACGCTCGGGTTGCGGTCGCCGGTAATGCCGTGTCCGAGCAGGACGCCGGAGAGGCCGGCCAGGGCCGGGATCAAGGCTGCGACCGCCACGACGCGCTGCAGCAGCCGCTTCTCGCGTTCGATCGACCCCATCGCCTCCAAACCTCCGCCGCGACCGCTTCCGGCCAAGCTTGCGATCGGCTAGCCTGCACGGCTTCCGATCATCCTCAAGATCGTCCCATCCGCAAAGGTGTTCCATGCCCGCACGCTACACGCTTCATGGAGTCTGGGCCTCCGGTCCGACCTACAAGGTCGGCCTGTTCCTGTCGCTCGCCGGCGAGCCGTTCGATTACGTGCACGTCAATCTGCGCGAAGGCGAGCACAAGCGGGCCGAATACCTGGCGAAGCAGCGCTTCGGCCAGGTGCCGCTGCTCGTCGACAACTCGAACGGGCGGCATCTCTGCCAGTCCGCCGCGATCCTCGAGTACCTCGCCGACAAGACCGGCAAGTTCGGCGGCGCGACGCTGCAGGAGCGCATGGATGCGCGCGAGTGGGTGTTCTGGGAGTTCGACCGGCTCTCGAAGGGCATCTATCGCCCGCGGGCGGCAAAGCTCGGCTTCGCCCAGTTCCCGCCCGAGGTCCTCGCCCATTACGAGGCCGACGGGCAGGCGGGCCTCAAGACGCTGGACAGCCATCTCGGCGGGCGCAGCTGGATCGTCGGCGATGCGCCGAGCTTTGCCGACATCGACATCTACGGCGTCGTTGCCTACGCCCCGCACGCCGGGGTCGATCTCTCGGCCTTCCCCAACGTCTCCGCCTGGACGAAGCGCGTCGAGGCGCTGCCCGGCTTCAGGAGCAACGAGGACCTGCTGCCGAAGGAGACCAAGGCGGCGGCCTGATCGTCGGCCGGCACGCACACGAAACGGGCGGCCCTTAGCCGCCCGTTCTCGTTTCAAAGATGCGGTCGAGCAGACCTCAGGGCCGCGTCTTCTCGAGCAGTTGGCCGGAGCGGTGGCCGGCGTCGTTGAGCTTGCGCTCGGCCTGGTCGAGGGCCTGGCGCGCCTGCGGGTCGTTGCGGACCGCCTCGTTCAGCCGCGCCGCATCCTGGGCGCTCATGTTGCTGAAGGCGGCGCCGCCCTGAAACGCGTTGCGGTCCTGGGCCGGAGCCGGCGAGGCGAGGAGCGGGAGGAGGAGAAGGGCGAAGGCAAAGCGCATGGAGGTCCCCTGGTCGACCGCATCGGCGGCGTCGAGGGAGAGCCTAGGCGTGAAAGGCTGAGATACGGTTCAGCCGATCGCTCAAATGCGAGCGATCGGCGCGAGCGGATTTAAACCAGCTGCCATTCCGGGTGGCCCGCGAAGGGGAGCCCGCGCTGCCGTCAGACCGTCTTACCCTTGAGCCGCGCGTTGCACTTGCTCCAGTATTTCGGCCATTTCAGCCCCTCCGTCTTGCCTGCGGCTTTCGCCTCCTTCCACTCGGCGGCGCATTTGCGCTGGCGTTCGCGGGCCGCCATCTGGTTGACCGTCGGCTCCCGCTTCGCGGTCCCTTCGCGCTTTCTCGACTTGCGCTTGCCGGTGTCCTCGCCGAGCGCCGGTGTCGACGCCTGCGCGACGACGATGGCGCCATCGCGCTCTGCCGGCGTATCTCTGGCGAAGGCGGGCCCCGCGAGTGCGAAAACGAGCAGTGTCGCGGCGATGCCGAAGCGGTGACTCATGACCAGAACCCCTTGCTTGAACACATCATGGACGCCGGTCTCGGCCGGCAACCCGCATTCGACCGCAAATTGCAGTTGCTGCCAAGCCTGCGCGCCGTCATCCTTTTTTCCGATAGACCCGGCGCGCGAGGCAGACGTTACGTCCGCCGTCGTTTTTGCCTAACCTGTGCCTCGAGCGTGTAGGAGAGCGGACATGGCGGCGGTCGTGCAGGCAGCAATCGAGCTCTACTACTGGCCGACGCCGAACGGCTGGAAGGCCTCGATCATGCTCGAGGAATGCGGGCTTCCCTACACGGTGCACCCGGTCAACATCGGCAAGGGCGACCAGTTCAAGCCCGAGTTCCTGAGAATTGCGCCGAACAACCGCATCCCGGCGATCGTCGATCCGGACGGTCCCGGAGGCGAACCGATCTCGGTCTTCGAATCCGGCGCCATCCTGCAGTACCTCGGCCGCAAGACCGGACAGCTCTATCCGAGCGACGAGCGCCGGCGCGTCGCCGTCGAGGAGTGGCTGTTCTGGCAGATGGGCGGCTTCGGGCCGATGCTCGGGCAGGCCCATCATTTCCGCATCTACGCCAAGGAGAAGATGCCGTACGCGGTCGATCGCTATACGAACGAGGCGAACCGGCTCTATGGCGTCCTGAACGGGCGCCTCGCGGAGCGCGAGTACCTCGCCGACGACTACTCCATCGCCGATATCGCCTGCGTCGGCTGGGCGAAGCTGTGGGAGCGGCAAGGCCAGCACATCGAGGAGTTCCCGAACGTCAAGCGCTGGCTTGCCGCGGTCCTCGCCCGCCCGGCCGTCCAGCGCGGTATCGCTGTCAATGCGCAGGACCGGCGCAAGAACGACCTCCACGATCCCGCCGTCCACGCCGTGCTGTTCGGGCAGCGGGCGCGGGGATAGCCGCCGCGGGCGGCCTATTGCGCCCGCGTCCAGGTCTGTGATCGGCAGATCAGCCCGCCGGCGACACAGCCCGACAGCTCCATGGTGTTCTGGCCGGTCATCTTCATGCTGCCGCTGAAGGTCTGGCCGTCGGTGTAGCGGTAGAGCGTTCCCTTCCACTGCTCGGCGCCGCTCGGGCTCATGGTGATCATGCGGAGCCCGACGAGGTCGCGGCCGCGCTGCGCCGGATCGGG
>JAJKJG010000394.1 GCA_021154065.1 Methylobacterium sp. | reverse complement strand
CGCGCGCTCGAGGACGAAGAGCCCGATATCCGGCACGAGCCCGGTCTCCTCGGCGATCGAGATGAACTTGCCGGGCGAGATGTAGCCGCGCTCCGGATGGCTCCAGCGCACCAGCGCCTCGACGCCGACGATCGAGCCGTCGGCGCAGGAGATCTTCGGCTGGTAATGGACGTTGAAGCGCCGCTCGCGGACCGCGACCTTGAGATCGTGCTCGATCGTCAGCCGCTCCTGCATCATCTCGGCGGCGTCGGGCGTGAACAGCGCATAGCTGCCGCGGCCGCGGCGCTTCGCCTCGAACATCGCGATGTCGGCGTTCATCAGCAGCGTCTCGTAGTCGCTGCCGTGCGCCGGGCAGATGGCGATGCCGGCGCTCGCGCCAATCATCATGCGGGCGCTGCCGACCTCGTAGGGCTCGGCAAGCTTCTCGAGCAGCTTCTCGGCCCGGGCGCAGACCTCCGTCTCGGCCCCGCGGCAGCGCACGACCGCGAGGAACTCATCGCCGCCGACGCGCGCGAGCAGCGCCTCGGTCACCCGGCCGGCCTCCTTCTCGGCGCGGAAGAAGGCGCTGAGGCGGGCCGCGACGATGCGCAGGAGATTGTCGCCGGCCTTGTGGCCGAAGGTGTCGTTGATGCCCTTGAAGCGGTTGAGGTCCATAAACAGAAAGACGCCGAGCTCGTCGCGGCCGAGCCCGCCGAGCAGCGCCGCGCCGTCGATCCTGATCTTCTCGCGGTTCGAAAGCCCGGTGACCGGGTCGTAGAAGGCGAGCTGGCGGATGCGCCCCAGACTCGTGCGCAGGTTCGTCAGCATGGCCTCGAAGGCGATGCCGAGGCTGTGGACCTCGCCGAAGCCGGTCGCCCGGAACGGCACCTCGAGATCGCCCTCGGCGACGGCGGTCGCCGCCCGCGACAGCTGCGGCAGGCCGCGGGTCGCGTGGCGCACCGAGATCAGGAGCGCGCTGACGAGGGCGACGAGGGAGCCCGCCGCGAGCACCAGGAACCAGATCATCAGCGAGCGCGTCTGCTCGGCGCCGATGCGGAACATCTGCTCCTGGGAGGCCTTCACCTCGGCGGTCCTGGTATGGGCGCAGACCTTGAGATCGGCGACATAGTCGACGCAGCGCGCGACGTTTCCGCGATCGAGGCTGTGAAGCAGCTCGCCCTCGCGGACGTGGTCGTAGCGCAGCTGCAGGGCCCGCCCGCCGCCGCTCGAGACCACGCCGCGGCCCGAGACGACGGCGACGCCGGCGCGGGCAAGCGTCGAGAAATTCTCGAGCGTCGTCTCCATCGCGGCAAGGGCGCGCACGCCGATCAGGGCGCCGGCGACGTCGCCGAAATCGTCGAAGATCGGGTCGATCACGATGTGCCCGACCCGCTCGCCGTCGGCGATCCCTAAGGCCGGCGCGAGCACCGGGCCGAACCGGCGCGTCGACTCGAAGACCTTGCGCGAGACGCGGCTGTTGTTGGCGAGGACCTCGCCGATCGCCGCGCTGAGATCGGTGAGCGCCAGCGCCTCGCTCAGGTTGAGGAGATCGAGGGCCGAGCTCGCGCCGACGAAATGGCCGTCGGCGGCGACCGCCAGCAGGGCATCGAGCTCCAGGATCTTGGCCGCCGGGGCGAAGAGCTCGCGGATCGTCACGTCGTTCTGGGAGGCGACCGCCTTGACGACGTCGGAGCGTTGCGCGAGGGCGCGGACCTGCCGCCCAGTCTCGGCGAACATCATCTCGAGCCGGGCGCGGGCGAGACGCGCCTCGCCGTCGAGCTTCTCCGACATCTGCTGCTCGGAGAGCTCGGAGAGCGCCGCGCCCTGCTCGTTGAGGCCGCGGTTGAGCCGCATGGCGGTGAGCACGCCAATGGCGCCGAAGGTCGTCGCGCCGGTGACGAGGACGACAGCGGCAAGCCGGGCGCCGATTGAGAAGTTCTTCTTCGCCGACGCCGGCGAATGGGCCGGATCGAGCTCGGGACCGTCCGGGGACGCGCCGGCGGCGCCGGCAGGCGGCGCGTCCGCGCCGGCGGTTTTCGGCGCGGCCAAACGGGTCGGATCGACGGTCGAAGCCAAGCTAGCCCCCTGACAGGAACCGGACCGTAGATCGAATTGCTAAAGGTTGAGTAAGCGCCCCGCCCCACAAAGGCAGCCGCCTCCCTTGCAACCTGCACGGCCGCGCGCGAGCTCTTGCACGCCGCTTCAACGGTCCGTTGAAGGTTGCTTAAGGGAAGCTGCCTAAGGATGACGCGACCTATCGGGCGGCGGGCTGTCCATCATGCGCCTCAACTCTCTTCGATCGATCTTGTCCTCGGCTCTCGTCGCCTGGCCCGTGCTCGCCTTCGGCTCCGAGCTCGCGGTCGTCGGCACCGGCGACGGCATCGAGGTCCTGAAAGCGCTCAGCACCGCGTTCAACCGCATGGAGAGCGCGACCGAGGTGACGATCCCGCCGAGCATCGGGTCGGGGGGCGGCATCGCCGCCGTCGGCGCCGGCAAGGCCGCGCTCGGCCGGGTGGCGCGCACGCTGACCGAGGCGGAGCTCGCCCGCGGCCTCGTCTATACGCCCGTCCTGCGCCTGCCCTCGGCAATCTTCATCCATCCGAGCGCGCAGGTGACCGACCTCACGGCGGCGCAGCTCGTCGACATCTACGCCGGCCGGATCACCAACTGGAAGGAGGTCGGCGGCACCGATCTTCGCATCCGGGTGGTCCGGCGCGAGGAGGCGGACAGCACGCTGACGGTGCTGCGCGACTCGATGCCGGGCTGGAAGGATCTCGCGATCACCGAGCGCTCGAAGCTCGCGACCTCGACCCAGGAGGCGATCGAGACCGTGCGCCTCGTCGAGGGCGCGATCGGCTTCGGGCCGTTCACCAAGGTGCTCGAGCACGGCACCGTGGTGCTCAGGATCGACGGCCACCACCCGACCGACCGCGGTTATCCGAGCAGCGTCGTCGTCGCCTTCATCCACACCCCGCCGACGGTGACCTCCGACGCGAAGGCATTCATGTCCTTCGCCGCGTCGGCGACGGGCAAGGACATCGTCCGCAGCTACGGCGGGGTTCCCGTAAACTGACGGGGCGCGGCCTTACGGGCGCGCGCGCCTCTCAGGAGCGCGCGAGAATCCGCGAGAACAGCGTCGCGCGCCGGCGCGTCTCGCCCGGCGCCGCCCGCTCGAGCGCGGGCGCCTGCCGCGATGCCGCGGCCGGAAGCGGCGAGAGCATCGGCGGCGCTCCGGCCGGGCGCGGCGACAGCGGGTTCTGCGCCGACGCGCCGGCCGGAGTCCGCATCATCTGGCGCAGGCGGTCGAGCATCGAGGCGCCCTGCGTGTTCATGGTGAACGGATCGGCGTGGCACTCGGCGCCGGCGCGGTGCGCCAGGAGCTTCACGGCATCGACCATCGCGGGCGCGCCGGCCGCGTAGACCGTGTCGGCCAAGGTCAGCTCGGGCAGGAACTCGGTCGGCCGGCCGAAGCGGATGCCGTCGCCGCCCTCGTTCCCGCTTGCCGTCAGCACGATGTCGCGGACGCCGTTGCTCGACAGCCAGTCCACCGCCGGCCCCATGTAGAGGTTGCGCGGATCGCGGGCGCCGGCGACGACGACGATCTCGCGCTCGGGCTGCGCCAGGCGCGCGGCGCGCGCCACGACCAGATCGGGGCCCAGCCGGTGCCGCTCGCGACGAGCACGAGGCGCGACGCCGCCTCGCGGTAGAAGGCGTGCCCGTAGGGTCCGTTGATCGTGACCTTGTGGCCGAGGCGGATCGCGTGGCCGAGCGCGACCGAGACCATGCCGCCCTCGTAGCGCTTGATGTGGAACACGAGCTCGGCCTCGTCGAGGCCGCCGTCGAGATAGGCGGTCGGGCTGTAGTCCCGCGACGGAAAGCCGGCGAAGGTCGCCTTCACATACTGGCCCGGCAGGTAGGTGAACGGCGAGTTGAGCCGCACCACCACCTCGGCGACCTCGTGCGAGAGCCAGCGCATAGCGGCGAGCGTGCCCTGGCGCTTCGCCGGGATCGGAACCTCGTCGAACAGAATCTCGGCGTCGCCCTCGATCGTCGCCTGGCAGGCGTGGACCAGGTCGCCATCGTCGCTCCCTTGAGGGTCGACATCCCCGGACACGACGCGCACCAGGCAGGTGTCGCATTGCCCGGAGCAGCAATCGTGCGGGATCAGCATGCGGGCGGCGAGCCCGGCGTCGACGAGGGTCTCGCCGAGGCTCACCCGGAGCTGCTTGCCGTTGACCGTGAGGGTGCACTTATCGCCCATGATCAATCGTCTTTCTCAAATCGAGGGACGCAGAAGGCGCACTGCCGGCTCAGTGCATGACGATCCTCACCGGTCGCATGTGGCGGGTATGGCGGGTCTGGGTGTGGTCGAACACCGAGACCCACATGAACAGGTCCTTGCCGACGACGAACGGGATGTCGAACTTCGAGCCGGTGTCGAGGGCACGCACCGTCTCGAGGGTCCAGTGGCCGTCCTTCCACTTCGCGCCGCCGTGGACGTGGCCGCGGTCGTCGGTGTTGTCGAAGGGGATGATCACGCCCGGGATGATGGTGCCGAGCGGGATCCTGGCATCGAGCTCCGGCGAGTAGGGATCGCTCTCCTCCGGCGTCATCCACCAGCGGGAGCTCTCGGGATCGATGCTGTCCGGATCGTAGCTGAAGCCGGCGGTGTTGGCGGCGTTCGCGGCGAGGTCCTTCGGCAGGCGCTGGACCGGCGCCGGACCCTTGTGGCCGGGCTCGATCTTGAAGTTGTAGGTGTAGGACGGCACGCCCGGGTCGCCCCAGTAGCCGCCCTGGTAGCGCGCCCGGCCGGCGGCCTCCATCTCGGTCGGCTTCGTCGGCGCGGCGATGTACATGTCGTCGACGTAGCCGAGGAGGCCGCCGCGGGAGGCCTTCCACTGCCACATGTCGAGGGTCGAGCCGTCGGTGGTGTAGTGATAGCCGCGCCGGTTCAGCGGCGCCGGCTTGTCGCCGAGCGGCTTCTCGCCCATGTGGGTCGAGCCGCCGTTGCCGAAGCCGTCGGAGGGCGAGAACAGAACCGCGAACTTGTCCTCGTAGTAGGTCGTGACGTCGGCCGTGTCCGGGTTGTTGCCGAGGATGTACCAGCCGTCCTCGCGCTTGATCAGCGGCAGGCGTCGCAGCGACCGGCTCGGGTCCTCCCAGCGGAAGGCGAAGTAGATGTTCTTGTCGTCGTGCACGGCACGGACCTCGACCCTCGACTCGCCGAGGCCGCTGAGGCCGGCGCCCTGCATGGTGCGCACGGTAACTGGGCGCGCGGTCTTCCACATCGCCTCGTCCATGACGCCGTCGAGCTTCGGCGACTCGCTGGCCGGGATAGTGCGGATCTGGAGCTCGTCGAGGGTGCCGTAATCGGCGAGCACGAGGCTCGCGGCGACGACCGAGCCGACGCTCGCCGCGATCAGGAACGGCCGCGAGCGCGTCGCCTTCGTCCGCACGAGCGCGGACGGCCGGAACAGGCGCAGCAGCTGCTGCAGGCCGCCGTAGCAGAAGTGGCTGATCGAGTGGGCGACGATGTAGATCAGGACGGTCGTGGCGGTGAAGCTGTGGATCGTCACCCACCAGCCGCCGTGGCCGAGGTAGAGGAGGAACCCGGTGACGGTCTGGATCAGGAGCAGGCCGTAGACCGCCCAGTGCAGGAGCACGTTGACGGCGCCCCACTTGGTCTTGCGCGGCACCGGCATGGTCAGCGCCCTGACCTTGGCGAGCGCGACGCGGCGCTTCAAGCCGCTGCGGAACATGTAGACGACGTAGGCCGTCGAGGCGAAGTAGAGCGCGAGGCCCGAGATGATGTGCCAGCTCCAGATCTCGCCCTGCGGCAGGATCGGGGCGATGGCGCGCCAGACGAGCGAGAACTCCTGGTCGGACGCCAGCCTCAGGCCCGTCGCCAGCGAGATGATGCAGGCGACCGAAACGGTCCAGTGGATGGCGAGGGTGCCGATGTCGGTCCGCGGCGCTTTGCCTGAACCATCGGCGGCGCCGTCGATATTGGTCGGCGAGACGCGCGAATACTGCCGAAAACCGGCTTTGGAAGGTCGTTCAAGGAAGCCCCCGCCACTGAGCTCGGCAGACGG
Source organism: Methylobacterium sp. (assembly GCA_021154065.1). The sequence goes on along the minus strand of JAJKJG010000394.1, from coordinate 1,501 downwards.
CGGCGCTTCGGCGCCTTTGCGTCCGCCGAGAAGGTTACCGGACTATTGAGGATTTGGAAGCAGATTTAACGTCAATGGTTAACCTCTTGCTACCGTTGCGACACTTAGCTGGCGCGCTGCCCGTCGGCAGGGATTTGACGAGCCACAATGGACACACGTTATGCGTGCTCCGGATTCCCTGCAAGAGGTTCTTTCACCACACCAACGATTAAGTATAACGGCCGATTTGAAGCCCCGCGGCGCGGGCGCGACCGGGCTGGATAGCGTTCGCTGCCGGCGATGACGTCCATCGCGGAATACTGATGCCGCCGTCGCCCGAAGCCCCTTAGCCTCCGCGCCGCATGAGCGAATCGCGAACCGCCCGCCGGAGAGCCCCCGCGTGAGCCACGCCGGCTGGCACGCGACGGCGTCGGCGCTGTGCGCGATCCTCGTCGGGATCGGCCTCGCGCGGTTCGCTTACACGCCCCTCATCCCGGCCCTCGTCGAGGCCGGATGGTTCACGCCCGCGCAGGCGGCCTATCTCGGCGCCGCGAACCTCGCCGGCTATCTCGCCGGGGCGCTTGCCGGACGCGCGCTCGCGGCACGGATCCCGATCCCGATCCTGCTGCGCGGGATGATGCTCTTCGCCGCGGCCTCGTTCTTCGCCTGCGCCGCGCCTCTCCCCTTCTCCTGGTTCATCGTCTGGCGCTTCGGCTCCGGCCTTGCCGGGGCGATCCTGATGGTGATCGCCCCGCCGGCGGTCCTGCCGTGCGTTCCGGCGCAGCGGCGCGGGCTCGCGGCCGGCGCGATCTTCACCGGCGTCGGGCTCGGGATCGCTGCCTCCGGCACGCTCGTGCCGCTGTTACTTCGGGGTGGATTGCCGCAGACCTGGATCGGCCTCGGCACGCTGTCGCTCCTGCTTACCGTCGCTGCCTGGAGCGGCTGGCCGCGCAGCGACGGCATGCCGGCACCGGCGCCGGCGCGGCCCGCGGCCGCGCCTGACCCAAAGCTCAGGGCGCTCTACCTCGAATACGCCTTGGACGCCGTCGGCTCGGTGCCGCACATGGTGTTCCTGGTCGACTTCATCGCCCGCGGCCGCGGGTGGGGGGTCGCGGTCGGCGGATGGCACTGGGTGCTGTTCGGTCTTGGCGCGCTTGCCGGCCCGATGCTCGCGGGCATGCTCGGCGACCGCATCGGCTTCGGCCCGGCGCTGCGCCTCGCCTTCGCGATCAAGGCGCTCTGCGTCGGGTGGCTCGCCGTCGCCGCCGATCCGGTGATGGTCGGCGTGACGAGCGTCATCGTCGGCGCCTTCCTGCCCGGGAACGTCGCGCTCATCCTCGGCCGGGTGCGCGAGCTTGCGCGCGGGGAGCCGCAGGCCCAGAGCGGCTGGACCCTTGCCACCCTCGCCTACGCGATCGGCCAGGCGGCCGCCGCCTACGCGTTCTCGTATATTTTTGCGCACACGGGCGGCTACGCCCTCTTGTTCGGGATCGCGGCGGCGGCGCTTGCGGCGGCGCTGGCG
>JAJKJG010000393.1 GCA_021154065.1 Methylobacterium sp. | reverse complement strand
CGCCGCGCGGGACGCCAGGACACTGGCATCCTATAAAAATTGAGAGCCGGTCCCTGGCGTCCTGCTCCCCCCGCTCTTTGACAGTGCGAAGACCTTCGCCTCGGCGGAAATGCCCGAGGGGATGACGCACGCCCCGCCGTCAGGTTTCCGGCGCCGGCCCGCAGTGCTAAGCCGGCGCATGCTCGAAGGCCTGCACCCGAACCGGCCGACCCATGTGATGCGGCTTGCGACCGACGAGGCTTCGGCCCGGCAGGCGACAGAGCTCCTCGGCGAGGTCTTCGACCCGGGCGAGACCGCGGTCGCGGCCTTCGAGGCCGACGGCGGCGCCTGGGCGCTCGAGGCCTATTTCGCGCACGAGCCCGACGCAGACGCGCTGCGCGAGCTCATCCGGCCGATCGTCGGCGCCGAGGCCGAGCGCGCCACCTTCGCGCGCCTCGAGCAGAAGGACTGGGTCCAGGCCGCGCTCGACGGGCTGCAGCCGGTGCGGGCCGGACGCTTCCTCGTCCACGGCGTCCATGACCAGGCGGCGGTGCGGCCGAACGACCTCGCGATCGAGATCGAGGCGGCGCTCGCCTTCGGCACCGGGCATCACGGCACGACGCGCGGCTGCCTCCTCGCCTTCGCCGGCGCGTTGAAGCGGAAGCGCCCGCGGCGCGTGCTCGACGTCGGCACCGGCACCGGCATCCTGGCGCTTGCCGCAGCGAAGGCGCTGAAGCGCACGGTCGTCGCCGGCGACATCGATCCGGTCGCCGTCGCGGTGGCGCGCGACAACGCGCGGCTGAACGCGGTCGCGCCGCATCTGCGCTTCTACGCCGCGGCCGGCGTCCGGCACGCGCTGGCGCGGCGGCGCCGGCGCTTCGACCTCGTCTTCGCGAACATCCTCGCCCGGCCGCTGCGACGGCTCGCCCCGGCGCTTTCAGCCGTGCTCGCCCGTCGCGGCACGCTGATCCTCTCCGGCCTGCTGCCGCGCGACGTGCCGGGCGTGCTCTCGGCCTACGCGGCGCAAGATCTTCGGCTCGAACGGCGGCTCGACCTCGACGGCTGGGCGGTGCTCGTGCTGGCCCGCGGCGGGCGAAGCCCGCGGCCGCTCCGCTGAGCGGCATGCGCTTCGTCGCGCTCGTCGCGCTCGCCGTTCTCCCCGGCTGCGTCACGGTTGCGGCCCCGCCCTGCGCCGGCGGCACGACGGCGCAGCTGCGCGCCGAGCTGATCTTCGGCCGTCACCTCAAGGGCGGCGGCGTGGTCACAGCGGCGGCATGGCGGCGCTTCGTCGATCGGGAGATCACGCCGCGCTTTCCGGACGGCTTCACCGTCCTCGATGGGCACGGACAATGGCGCAAGCCCGGCGAGGCGCGCGTCATCCGCGAACCGTCGACGGTGCTGCTCGTCGCGATGCCGGACGCTCCCGAGCGCCGCGCCCGTCTCGCCGAGGTCGCTGAGGCCTACAAGCGCCGCTTCGCGCAGGAGTCGGTGGTGACGCTCCTGACACCGAGCTGCGTCTCCTTCTAAGCCCGAAACGCCTGGCCTTACGCCGCCTTCGCCTCCGGCGGCAGCGCGAAGTGGCCGCGCAGCGCCGCGATCGTCCGCTCGAGGAGGTCGGCGATGCCGGCGAGGTCGTCGGCGCTCGGCACCTCGCCGCCGTCGCGGGCGCCACCCTCGATCGCGGCGAGCCGCCGCGCCAGCGCCGCAGCGCCGATGTTGAGGCTCATCGATTTGAGGCTGTGCGCCGCCGGCGCGACCCGCGCCGCGTCGGCGGCGGCGACCGCCGCGCTGAGCTCGTCGAGGGCCTTCGGGGCGTGGTCGACATAGAGCCCGAGGACGCGGACGATGAACTCGCGGCCGCTCGAGCCGGCCATGTCCTCGAGCTGGGCGAGATTGCCGGAATCGAGCAGCGCGTCGGGCTCAGGCCGGCTCGCCGCCGGCGCCTCGGCGGCAACGAGCGGCGTGGCCCTAGCCTCGCTCGATGCCACGAAGCGCGCCAGGCACTCGGCGAGCTTTGCGACCGTGAACGGCTTGTGCAGCACGCCGTCCATGCCGGCGTCGCGCCAGGCCTCGGCGCCGGCCCCGACGACATGCGCGGTGAGCGCCACGACCGGCGTCCGGCGCCCGCCCACCGCCGCCTCGTGGGCGCGGATGAGCCGGGTCGCCTCGAAGCCGTCGATATCCGGCATGCTGCCGTCCATGAGCACGATGTCGAAGGCCTCGGCCTTCACCGCCGCGAGCGCGGCGCGGCCGTCGTCGACCGTCGCGGCCGTGACGCCGAGCCGGGCGAGCGCCTCGCAGGCGACCTCGCGGTTGACCGCGCTGTCGTCGGCGACGAGCACGCGGGCGCCGGCGAATTGCGGCAGCCCGGCGCCCGCGCGCTCGGTCGTCGCGGTCGGGACCTCGAAGGCGCCGCCGGTGACGAGGCGCTCGAGCGCCGGCCGCCACTCGCTCTGGACGAGCGGATGGCGCAGGAGCGTGTCGGCGAGACGCCGGTCGAGGGCCTGGCCGCCGGTCGGATCGCCCATGGCGGCGACGGCGATGACGCGGCGCGCGCCGGCGGGCCGCGCGCCGCGGCGCACGAGCTCGGAGGCGTCGACGATCCAATCGGCCTCGCCCGGGACGGCCGTCATCGGCTCCGGCAGGCAACGGAGTCCCGCGGCGCGCAGCCCCTCGTCGAGAACGATGCGAGTGGCGCTGCCGGCGGTCGCGATCGCGACGGGCGGCGCATCCGGGCGAGCGCCGGGCGCCGCCGGGGCAGCGGCCTCTGCCTCGAGCGGCAGCAGGAAGAAGAACTCGGAGCCCTCCCCGACCGTGCTCGCGACGCCGATCTCGCCCCCCATCGCCTCGACGAGCCGCTTGCAGATCGACAGCCCGAGGCCGGTGCCGCCGAAGCGCCGCGTCGTCGACTGGTCGGCCTGCGAGAAGGCGGTGAAGATCGCCCCGACCTTGTCGGCCGGAATGCCGATGCCGGTGTCGCGGACGCGGACCGCGAGGCGCCGCGGCTCGCCCGGCGCGAGCTCCACCTTCAGCAGCACATGCCCGCGCTCGGTGAACTTGAGCGCGTTGTTGACGAGATTGCTCAGGACCTGCGTCAGGCGCACGGGATCGCCGGTGATCTCGTCCGGCACCTCGGGCGCGACCGCGGCCGCAAGATCGAGCCCCTTCGACTGCGCGCGCTCGCCGAACAGCGTCACGACGGTGTCGACGACCTCGGCCGGGTCGACGGCGATGCGCTCGAGCTCGAGCTTGCCCGACTCGACCTTGGCGAAGTCCAGGATGTCGTTGATGATCGCGAGAAGGCTCTGGCCCGAGCGGGCGATGACCTCGGCGTAGCGCCGCTGCCGGACCGGCAGATCCGCCGACGCCAGGAGCTCGGCCATGACCAGCATGCCGTTCATCGGCGTGCGGATCTCGTGGCTCATGGTGGCGAGGAACTCGGATTTCGCGACGTTGGCGGATTCCGCCGCCTCCTTGGCCTCGCTCAGATCGTGGGTGCGGTCGGCGACCTCCTGCTCGAGCGTCTCGCGGTGCTTCTCGAGGCGGTGATCGCGCTCGCGGATCTCGCCGATCATGCCGTTGAAGCTCGACGCCAGGATGCCGATCTCGTCGTCGCTCTTGACCTCGACGGTGGCGCGGTAGTCGTGGCTCTCGCGCACCGCCGCCATGGTGCGGGTGAGCGCGACGAGCGGCGCCGTGATCGAGCGCTGCAGCCGGAACGAGATCATGAGGCCGATCGCCATCGCCAGCGCGGCGCCGGTGACCGAGGTGAGCAGCAGGTCGCGGAAGCGGCCGAACAGGTCGTTCGTGTCGCTGACGACGATGAAGCGGCCGCCGGGCTCGCCGGCATCGACGACCGGGATCGAGACCTGGACGGTCCGGCTCGACAGCAGGCGCCAGAGCGAGACCTCCTGGCCGGCGTCGAGGTTGAGGTCGCCTTCGAGGCGCACCGCCGAGCCGAGGTCGGCGACCGGCGCGCCGGTGCGGTCCTCGACCATCGCGAACACCACGCCCGGCACCTTGCCGACGGCGCGCATGGCCTGGAGGACGGCGTTCACGTCGCCGTTGGCTAGCGCGCGCGAGCTTGCGGCGCCGAACACTTGCGCTGCGGCTAGCAGCGCCTCGCGCTTCGAGGCGGTGTAGCGTCCGGTCTCGTGCCAGACGCCGAGCCCGGCAACGAGCGCAAGCCCAATGCCGACCGCGATCAGCACCAGCCGGCCGAGCTTGAAATTGATCGAGCGCCTGTAGCTGAGGGTGTGATCCATGGCTCGCCGCGTCCTGCCCGCGTCGGACATTGGCGGCTTTTGATTAGAATTCGCCTAACCTCGCTCGTTTACCGGTCGCTGAGACGTTGTGTGCTCCTGTGGGCGCCTCGCCGGAGTCTCGACCCCACATGCTGCTCGCGCATACCCGGGAGGGCGACCGATACGTCTTCGACCAGCCGCTGCGGCTGCTTGCCGTCGACGACGACCCGATCATGCGGGAGTTCGCCGTGGCGCAGCTCAGCCAGCCGGGCTGCGAGATCGTCACCGCCGAGGACGGCGAAGCGGCCTGGGACATCCTCGAGGGCGATGCCCGCGGCTTCGACCTCGTGCTGACCGACCTCGAGATGCCGCGGCTGAACGGCTTCGGGCTTCTCGGCCAGATCCGCGCCGGCGCGAGATTCGCTCATCTGCCAGTGGTCGTGATCACGACCCGGGACGACGTCTTCGCCATCGACCGGGCCTACGAGCTCGGCGCCACCTCCTTCGTATCGAAGCCGGTGAACTGGCGCCTGCTCGGCCACCAGCTCCGCTACGTTATGCGCACGAGCCGGATGGAGGCGGAGATCCGCGCCGCCCGCGACGAGGCCCGGGGCGCCGCCGATCTGCGCCAGAGCCTCCTGGCGCTACTCCAGCACGAGACCCGGACGCCGCTGCACGGCATCATCGGCTTCGCCGAGCTGCTCACGAACGGGGGGGACGACCCCGCGACGCGCGCCTCCCATGCCGACCACGTGCTCGGCGCCGCGCGCGAGCTCAACGACAAGCTCCGCCGCGTCTTCTACTACGCCCAGCTCTCGACCGGCGGCGTCACGCTCGAGCCCGAGCCTGCGGCGCTCGTCCATGTCGCCGATCAGGCGGTGCGCGCCATGCGCGGACCGGCGGCCGCCGCGAACGTGACGCTCGCGGTCGACACCGCGGACGAGCCGGCGCACGCGGCCTGCGACCTGCGCCACCTCGGGGCCGCGCTGCAGGAGCTGCTTGCCAACGCCATCGCTCATCCCGAGCGCGAGCAGCGTTCCGCCGACGATCTCGATCGCGCCCGCGAACCAGGACAGCGACAGCATCGCGGGCGCCGGGTTCGGCGAGGGCGGAAAGCCGAGCAGCTTCTGGGTGCCGTGCTCCATGAAGATCAGCGCCGCAACGATGCGAAGCACGCTGAGCAGGCGCGCGGCGCCCACACGGTGGACAGTTCGGAGGTGTTCATCGGGGTTCTCGAGACAGTCTGGGCATCGCCCTGAGCCTAACCTCTCGCCCGCGGCGCGAAAACCTCCCTCGGTCCTCCCGCGCGAGCGTGTGTTCGGGGGCCGCCGCCCGCCCGGATCAGCCGCTTTCGGCGAGGCCGAATTCCTTCGCGAGGAGCGCATAGGAGCGCTTGCGCGCCTCGTGATCGTAGATCGCCGAGGTGACCATGACCTCGTCGGCGCCGCTCGCCGCGATCATCGCCGAGAGCTTTTCCCTGACGGTCGCCGGCGCGCCGACGAAGAGGCGGGCGCGGTTCCTGGCGATGCGGGCGCGATCGGCGTCGCTGTAGGGGTGCGCCGCCGCCTCCTCCGGGCTCGGCAGCGGCGCGTATTCGCCGTGCTCGCGGCGAAGCCAGTTCAGGTCCATGCTCGAGGCGAGGCGCTCGGCCTCGGCGTCCGTGTCGGCGCAGACCACCGCGACGGCGAGGATGGCGTAAGGCTCGGCCTGGAAACCCTCGCGGTTGTAGCCGTCGCGGTACAGCCGCATGACGGCGACCGCGTCAACGGACGCAAAGTGGTGCGCGAAGGCGAAGCCGACGCCGATCTGCGCCGCGAGCCGGCCGCCATAGTCGCTCGACCCGAGCAGCCAGATCGGCGGCAGCGGCGCGTCGGAGGGCATCGCCGCGATCGCCCGGAAGGGGTGGCCCTCGGGGAAACCCCGGTCCCAGAAGATCAGCTCCTGCAGGCGCTCGAGGAAATCGTCGCCGCCGCGCGGCTCCTGCAGACGCCTGAGCGCGAAGGCGGTGAGCTGGTCGGTGCCCGGCGCGCGGCCGAGGCCGAGGTCGATGCGGTCCGGGAACAGCGCCTCGAGCGTCTTGAAGCGCTCGGCGACGACGAGCGGCGCATGGTTCGGCAGCATCACGCCGCCGGAGCCGACGCGGATGCGCTTCGTCGCCGCCGCGATCTGGCCGATCATGATCTCGGGCGCCGGGCTTGCGACCGAGGGCAGGTTGTGGTGCTCGGCGAGCCAGTAGCGGGTGTAGCCGAGCGCGTCGGCGTGGCGGGCGAGATCGAGGCTGTTGCGCAGGGCCGCGCTCGGCGGCGTGCCCGAGGTCACGAAGGAGAGGTCGAGGACCGAGAGCGGCGGCATCATCACGCCGGGTCGGCTTCGCCGGAGCGGATTGCGTCGGCGACAGCCCGGCCGATCGCGACGGTGCCGTCGCTGCCGCCGATGTCGTGCGAGCGCACCCGTCCCTCGCCGAAGGCGCGGTCGATGCCGGTCTCGATCGCCCGCGCGGCAAGCCGCGCGTCGTCGCTGCCGTGGCGTTCACCCAGCCAGTCGAGCATCAGCGCCGTCGAGAGGATCATCGCCGTCGGGTTAGCGATGCCGCGGCCGGCGATGTCCGGCCCGGTGCCGTGACTCGGCTGGAACAGCCCATGCTTGTCGCCGATGTCCGCGGAAGGAGCGAAGCCCATGCCGCCGATGAGCCCGGCGCCGAGGTCGGAGAGGATGTCGCCGAACAGGTTCTCCATCGGCAGCACGTCGAAATCCCAGGGGTGCCGCACGAGGTCGAGCGCCATGGCGTCGACGTAGTGGTGCCGCGCCTCGACATCGGGGTAGCGCGCGGCGGCCTCGTAGAAGACCTTGCGCATGAAGGCGAAGGAGCGGAACACGTTCGCCTTGTCGACGAGGGTGACGCGGCCCGGCGTGCCGCGCTCGCGCTTGCGCCGCCTTGCGAGCGCGCAGGAGAACTCGGTCAGGCGCTCGGTGGTCGCGCGCGTGATGACCTGGGTGTCGCGCGCCTCGGCATCGCCGATCACCTCGCCTTTCCCGCGCGAGGCGAACATGCCCTCGGTCGACTCGCGCACGATGACGAGGTCGATCCGCTCGGCCCGCGGATCGGCGAGCACCCGCGGCACGCCCGGAATGGCGCGGATCGGGCGCACGCCGGCGTAGAGCCCGAAGGCGAAGCGCATGTCGAGCTGCGGCGCGATTTCGGTGCCATCCGGGTAGCGGATGTCGGGCCAGCCCATGGCGCCGAAGAGGATCGCGTCGGCCTGTCCGGCGCGCGCCATGCCGTCCGGCGGCAGGATCGAGCCGGTGTCCCGGTAGTGATGGGCGCCGCCTGGGATTTCGTCGCGGCCAAAGGCGAGGCCGAAGCGCGCCTCGACGGCTTCGAGGACGGCGAGCGCTGCCGCCATGACCTCGACGCCGATGCCCTCGCCGGGCATCACCGCGATGCGGAATGCGTTCGCTTTCATGGACGCGCTAGAACCACCAGACGAGCACGATGACGATTCCTATGATCAGGAGCACCCAGGACGCGAGGTTGGTGGGCCGAGGTCTCATCGGAATTGCTTACCTCGAACGAACGAGCCCGGCCAGCAGGCCGGCCTACCGCGGGCGGACGATCAGGGCGAAGAGGCTCGCAACGCCCCCCGCGGCCACCATGACGAGCACGCTCACGGCGTTGACGGCGGGCGTCGCGCCCTCGCGCATCTGGCCGTACATGTAGATCGGCAGCGGCGGCTCGGAGCCGACGAGCATCAGCGTGGTGTTGAAGTTCTCGAACGACATCAGGAGCGCGACGAGCCCGGCCCCGATCATCGCCGGCCGCAGGTAGGGCAAGGTCACGGTCCGGAACACGCGCCACGTGCCGGCGCCGAGATCGAAGGCCGCCTCCTCGAGCGCCCGGTCGAAGCGCCGCAGCCGCGCCGCGATGATCAGCGTCGAGAGGCTGAGGATGAAGGCGAGCTGGCCCATCACGATGAGCCCGAGCCCTGGCCGCAGGACATCGAGATCGCGCTGCAGCCAGTCCTCGAGGCCGTTCGCGAGCCGCGAGAAGAAGGCGAGGATCGAGATGCCGAGGATGACGCCCGGGATCACGAGCGGCCAGAGCATCATCATGGCAACGAGGTTCTTGCCGCGGAACCGCGCCCGCTCGAGCACGAAGGCGTTCGCTGTGCCGAGGGCGACCGCGAGCGCCGCGACGGGAAGCGCGACCTTGAGGCTGTTTCCGATGCTCGCCAGCATGGCGGGATCGCGCAGCACGCCGGGCCTGCCGAACACGGCCCCGGTGCCGACGAACCATTCGAGCGTGAAGCCCTTCCAGGGCGGCGCCGGGAAGGCGCCGGCGTTGAACGCGAAGACCGCGACCGTCGCGAGCGGCGCGAACAGGAACAGGTAGAAGGCGGCAACGTAGAGGCGCCAGGCGATGGTCGGGCGGCTCATCG
>JAJKJG010000392.1 GCA_021154065.1 Methylobacterium sp. | reverse complement strand
GTGCTCCAAAAGAGACACGCCTCAGGAAGCTTGAAAGCAGAGATGAAGTCGATGTGAGAGACGTGGAGGCGGCGCCTGTCGTCTTTTTCGTTCTCCTGGATCGGTTTAGACTGGATGGAGCCGGGCGGAAATTCTCAAGGGCTGTGCTTCTGCTCCGCCAGGAACGGCGCTTCACCGTTCAGTCGCTCCCTCACCATGGCGTCAGGCCGCCTAGCACAGCGCCGAGATCGCATCAATCGAAGCGCCCGGACGCTTCTCGGCCGAGAAATCGGGGGAACCATGCCCCCTGTTGCCCCGTTTCCGGGGACCACGGGAGATTCTGTCTGATGCGCAAGATCGTATTCGTCGCGGCCGCGGCGCTCACGCTGGGAGCCGCTCCGGGTTCGGCGGAAGCGCGGCCCGGCGGCTGCCTCAAGTACGGGCTCGGCGGCGCCGTGGTCGGGCACTTCGCGGGCGGGCGTCGCTGGACGGGCGCGGCTCTGGGCTGCGCGCTCGGCATCTACAAGCGCCGCGAGCACGAGGCCCGCGGCCGTGACCTCGGTCGGAGCCGGTCGGTTGACCGGAACCGGTATGACGACCGCCGCCCGCCGGTCGGCCGCGACCGCACGCGGACCTACGATCGGGACGAAACCGGAAGCACCGGCGGCTTCGGCCGCGGCGGCACGTTTATTCACGGCGGCTCGTGAGCCGCCCGTCCGCCCAGGACAACGAACGATCCAACGGAGAGAATCATGGCGAACGCAAGCAAGACCCACATGGGTCCGGCCACGCAGGGCAAAGGCTCCGGAACAGGCGCGATGACCGATTTGCCGGAAGGCGTGCTGGAAGAGAACATGGTTCTCAGCAACCGCGACAAGGCCAGCCACAGCGCCGAGCGCGGCATGGACGGTAAGGCGATCCAAACCGAGCAGTTCCAGGACCACGCCGCCAATCATTTGCGCGACGACGAGTGACCCGGATTTGTCAGTCCGAGGCCTTAGCATATGTTATATTAGGATTGCCTATTTTTTGGCTGAGTCGTCTTAATATCAACGAATGTTAAGCCGTTAAAGGCAAGTCTGCATGCTCTGGAACGAAGCCTTGATGCTTGCGTTTCTTTTCATGCATCCAATTTTTGATTTCAGGATAGTTCGGACATGACCATGGCTGACGTTTCGTCGAACTCCACGACGGCGGCTTACGCCGCTCAGACCGCCGCGCATGAGACCCATGCCCCTTCGAGCAGCGCCGTAGCTCTCCAGCGGTCTCAAATCCAGGACGATCTCTTGGCCGTTTTGCCGAACCTGCGAGGCTTCGCGATTTCGCTCACCGGCGATGTCCAGAAAGCAGACGATGTCGTGCATGACACCGTCGTGCGAGCCTTGACCTATATCGACAAGTTCGCGCCCGGCACGAACCTCCAAGCCTGGATGTTCACCATCTTACGCAATCAATTCCACTCGAATTACCGCAAGCGCCGACACGAGGTCGAGGATGCGGACGGCCACTTCGCCGCCAGGCTTTCGACGGCTCCCGCGCAGGACCCGCAGCTTGACTTCGAGGATCTCCGCCTCGCCCTGATCAAGCTTTCAGTCGAGCAGCGCGAAGCCATCCTGCTCGTCGGGGCCGAGGGTTTCACTTACGAAGAGGCGGCCCGGATCTGCCGCACCAGGGTCGGCACGATCAAAAGCCGCGTGAACCGCGCCCGCACGCGGCTGAGCGAACTTCTTGGCTATGAGGACGTCAAGGACATCGGGCCCGACGGCCTCGTGCGAGCCGCTCTGGTCAGCCCGTGATGGGGCAGCCAGGCAGCGCAGCCGGATTGCTGCCTCAAGAGAACTTCTAAATTCGAGATGAACACGCGTTCAGAACTTGCAAGTCCTTGCAAGTTTTCGTCTGAGACATGCCACCGATCGCGGGCTGCGGGAACTTGCAGCTTGGCGAACACGTTCATCGTGCGGTCTTCTCAGCAGAAGAGGAAGGTCGCATGAAGAAGATGGCTCTCGGGCTCGCCGCCGCGCTGATCAGCACGGCCGCGTTCGCCCAATCGTCCCCCGGCTCCAGCACGGCGCCGGATACGTCCTCCGGCTCATCCGCAACGACATCACGTTCGGGGAAAGGGAGTGCCGATCAGGCGGCTAGTTCGCCGAAAGGCCAGCGCAGCGGCGCCCGCGTCGACAGCAACACCCGAACCCGCGAGGAAGGCAGCGTCTCGGTCAACCGCCGCTCGGTGACGGAAACGCGGGACGAGCCGAGCGTGACGACCGTCACACGCCGCCGCACCGTGCGCAACGTCGAGGTTGAGGACGACCAGCCGACCAAGGTTCGCCGCAAGACGGTCGTGAAAAGCAAGAAGCACGGCCAGAAAGTGGCCGCCGGCAAGCGCAAGAAGGGCGGCAAGGTCGTGGTTCGCAGCAAGCGCACCGTCGCGGGCCCGAGCGTCGCAACGACCCGCCGCCGCACGGTCCGTCAGGTCGAGACGGAGGAGCCGAGCGTGTCGGTCACACGCAATCGCACCACGGTTCGCCAGTCGGCAGGCGCGTCCGTCGAGCAGCGCCGGGGCGTCCGGCAGTCGAACGACGTGAACGTTTCGACCAAGCGTCAGGACTCGACAACCGCGTCAAGCGCCTCCACCCGTCGGCAGCGCTCGGGCGCGGATACGACCGGAACTGTCTCGCGCGGACGAAAGTCATCGCCAGACGCGCAGGGCTCGTCCAACGCAGGCTCGTCCGGGGCGCCTCAGCCAAGCGGCCAATAAGCGGAAGCCGATCGGATCAAGCGGGTCGTCGTCAAGCGCGCCTTCGGGCGCGCTTCATTGATTCTGGGTTGGCCGCTCTGCGCTCGATCGCAATGGGCGAGGGCCGGAGCGATGCCTGGATTGAACAGGCAGCGGTTCTTCAAAGCCGTTCAACCGACTCGAGGGCGCAGCTAAGAAGATGAGAAGCTTATTGGGGGGCAGCAATGCCACGGCGGAAGCGGCTGATGCGGGCGCACTCTGTGCTGAAAACGCGGTCGATCGTTCAAACCGGTTTAAGCCCTGAAGCCGCTTCCGACGTGCCGTTCGTGTGATGCCGCTATGCCGAGGCCCGAACGCTGCCGCAGCGGTCGTGGCGGCTTTCTCTCGTCGGTGGAGTCATCCTCCCTCCCTCTGCTCCAAGGAGCATCCGATGCTAGCTAAGCTATCGGCTTGGCGTGCCGCTTGTCTTGAACGACTTGCTGCACGTCTTGAATCTCTGCCTGCGGAACGCATCCGTCAAGAGGCGGGGAATCCTATGATGCGGGCGCAGCGTGCCGATGCCCGCCCCCCATCTCCCTACGGCTGGTCCCGGTTGAGGTCCGCCACGCCGCTCCTTTCGGCATAACGGTTCGCAACCCGCGTCTGCCACAGGCAGAGGAGCGGGGTAACGACCAACTCCATCGCGAGTCCGCCCAGCATGGTCAGCGACGGCACGCCGCTCAGCAGCAGGCCCAGGAGCCGCGCCAAACCGCCGACGACTACGATCAGGGTCAGAAGGCGAAAGCGTCCGGTCTGCTCCTCGACGCGCGGAATGGTGCTCCAGAAGCAGAGGCCGACGGCGAGGAGCAGGCCCGAGAGATAGCGATAGTGGCTTTCGCCGGAGACGCTCATGACGGCGCCGGTCAGCGCCGGGCCGAACAGAACGCCGTAGAGGCCCGCGGCGAACGGAACGACCGCGCCGATGCCGACCGCCTGCTGCAATAGCCGGCGCTCGCGATCCATGCCGCTCATCGCGGGCCGACCGCTCGATCGTTCGGTCAAGGCTTCCGGGCTCGCCGGCGATCCGCTAGGGTCCGGCACGTTCTGCGCTCCTGAGGGTCACCCGCCATGCCCGCACGCTACACGCTTCACGGCGTTTTTGCTTCCGGCCCGACCTACAAGGTCGGCCTCATGCTCGCGCTCGCGGGCGAGCCGTTCGACTACGTCCACGTCGCACTCCGCGAGGGCGAGCACAAAAAGCCCGAGTACCTGGCGAAGCAGCGCTTCGGGCAAGTGCCGCTTCTGGTCGATAACTCGAACGGACGCCACTTGTGCCAATCCGCTTCGATCCTCGAGTATCTCGCCGACGCCACGGGGCGGTTCGGCGGAGCCAGCCTCGACGAGCGGATTGCAGCGCGGGAGTGGATTCTTTGGGGATGGGACCGGCTGGCCCGCGGAGTTTATCGCCCGCGCGGGGCGAAGGCCGGCTTCCTGCAGTTTCCGCCTGAGGTGCTGGCCCATTACGAGTCCGAGGGGCGCGCTGCTTTGAAATTTCTCGACGATCACTTGGCCGGCCGCGCCTGGATCGCAGGGGAGGGGCCGACCATCGCCGACATCGACCTTTATGGGGTCGCCGCCTACGCGACCCAGGCCGGCTACGATTCCAGCCAATACCCCAACGTTTCCGGATGGATGCGGCGGGTCGAGGCGCTGCCGGGCTATGCGGGGCCGGAGGATCTTTTGCCGAAGGAGTCGCGGGCCGCCGCGTGAGCGACGGCTCCTCGCCCGAGAGACCGGCGCGCTCCGTTCAGGCTTTCTCACCCTTAAGCCGTGTGTTGCACTGGCTCCAGAACTTGGGCCACTTCATCCCGGCTTCGACCTTTCCGGCCTCCTTGGCGGTCTTCCATTCGGCGGCGCACTTCTTTTGGCGCTCGCGGGCGGCCATCTGGCCGGCGGACGGCTCCTTGCCGGATTTCTTGTCGGCCTTCTTGCGCGCGCGCCGCGCCGGGCGCGCGTCGTCTGACGGCGCTTGGGCTTGCGCCGCTTGCGCCACGGCTGAAGCGCCGGACGGGGCGGTCTGTCCAAAGGCTGGCGTCATCAAGAGGGTGATGAAAACGGCGGCTGCCCCGCCGATCAAGCGCGTCGTCATGCCATGTCCTTCCCTGAGCCGATCATGCGCGGCCGCTGTCGTTGCCGCCTTCCATCTCGCCCCGAACCGGCGCGCGCGCAACCAAGAACGGTCCGGATCAAGCTGATCCGGGCCGGTTGTCCACCGCTCGATGCGACCGGGCGAAGGCCCCTGGCGATAACCGATTGCGGAAGGAGCCTCAGCTTTCCATGAAGAAATCGACGCTGCCATCGTCGAGGTCATAGCGGGCGCCCACCACCTTGAGCTTGCCGGATTTCAGGGGTTCCAGCATGATCGGCTCGGCCGCCGTGCGCAGACGCGTCACCACGCGCCTCACGTTTTCCCGCACGGCCATGTCGAG
>JAJKJG010000391.1 GCA_021154065.1 Methylobacterium sp. | reverse complement strand
TGAATTTGCATGCCGACCCGAAATAGGATGTGCTAGCCTTCCAGTTGCATCGCCGTTTCGAACAATCGCGGCGATCAGGTTGCGGTCACCGTCGTGTTGCAAGGCCGGTTCACCGCTTTTGGGTCGGCGGTTTTTCGCCATCACCTTTCGCGAGGGCCAAATCATGAGCTGCGCCAAGCTTTGTGTCGCCACCGCCGCGTTCCTCTGCCTCGGCCTCGATGCCGAGCTCGCCGCCCAGACAAGCCCGCCGGCGGCGCAACCTTCCGCCGCTCAGCCGACCGGTACGGCGAGAGCCTGCAACGTCTTCCCGGGCTGGTGGGAGTCGACCGACCTCGCCCCGGTCTTCCCCGGCGGCAGCATCCCCGGGCCGCCGAAGCCGAACGACTGCGATTTCCAGGTCTGGTCGTGGACCGCGTTCGTGAGCTGGATGCAGAACGACGAGACCGGCCGCCCGCGCTTCCTCAGCCTGCCGACGCCGGACGAGCTCGTCGTCGACGGCGCCGCGAGCGCCGCCGCGGCGGCTCCGGCGCCGCGGACGCTGAGGCTCGCCCCGCGCGCGCCGAAGCCGCATTCGATGGAAAGCATCAACCAGGCCTTCGGCGGCCCGCTCATCGACCAGAACGGCCGCGCCGTCTACTACGCGATCCATATGGACCCGAGCTACTTCGCGACGACGCAGGAGTATTACGGCCCGACGAACTACGAGAAGGCGTCGCCGACGACGACCTATCCGGTCGGCGCGACGGTGTTCAAGTCGGCGTGGCGCATCGTCCAGCCGAACGAGATCGCGGTGAAGGCCTACACCACGAGCGCGACGATCGACCTCCTCAAGAGCAACGGCATGGGCGGCATCGAGAAGAGCGGCGACACCGCGACCGCTACGGTGGCGCTCGTCGGCGTTCACGTCGTCGGCGTCGTCCAGGACCACCCGGAGTTCATCTGGGGGACCTTCGAGCAGGTCGAGAACGCCCCGGACCTGCCGCCGCTCGTGGCGCCGACATCCGACACGCCGGTGAGCCCGCGAAACTTCACCTTCTACAAGGCCGGGACCACGGCCGCGCAGAGCAACCAGGAGGCGACGACCTTCACCGTCGACCAGGCAAGCCAGGTGATCGCGCCGATCACCAACGTCTTCCGCCAGTTCGCCTTCGGCAATGCGACGCCGGACCGGGTGGCCGATATCGATTCCACCAACAAGCTCTTCCGGCAGATGATCGGCGGCGGATCGGTCAAGAAGATCGACCAGGTGTTCTCGAACTACAACCTCATCGGCTCGCTGTGGATGCTGCCGAACACGCTCGCGCCCAACTTCGACAACCTGCAGCCCAGCGGCGTCGGCTCGGTCGACCTCGCGAACTCGGTGCTCGAGACCTACGCGCAGGGCCTCGGCACGAGCTGCTTCAGCTGCCACACGACCGGCAAGGGCGAGAACTACCCCGGCAAGGACGTCAACCTCAGCCACACGCTGCTGGGCGGCCTCGCCGGGACGAACTCGCTGCGCCGCCGGGCGCGCTGAGGCGGCAGCGCCGGCCCCGCATGGCAGAACGGCGGCCCAAGGGCCGCCGTTTCGCCGATCTATGAGCCTCGTGCCGCGGCGGTGAGCGAGCCGCGGGCCGAGCGCCAACCTTATGGGAAGAACTGGTCCCATACGCCGTCGCCGTCACGACATTGCTCGACGGATCGTGCGCGGTCGCGGTCGCGACGTTGTGGACCGCGCCGCCGTTGTTCAAGTTCGTCGCATCGGCCGCGGTGATGAAGTAGTTCCGCACCCAGCTCCACGACTCGCCGACGCTGAGGATGCCGTCATTGTTCGCATCGCCGTCCGGAGGGCCGAGCAGTCCGCCGAGCAGCGGGTCGTCGAGCGTAATGCTGCTCAGGTCAACGCTGCTGACGTTCTTGAGACTGATCACATACTCGATGAGGTCGCCGCTGGTTCCAGTCCCCGTATCGGCGCTTCCGTTTTCGTTGGAATCGACGAAGATCGTCCCTTGGAGGTCCGACTTGTCGAGCGTCATCAGGGCCGCGGGAGGCGGTGGCGGCAGCGCCGTATCGGCGCTGGCGTCGTCACTGACCGCCTGCGCCTGCGGCCCCTGGGCGCTCGCGGTCGCCTCGTTGTGGACGGTGCCGGCGGCGATGTCGGCCGCGGTGAGTCCGTAATCGCCCTCGAAGGTCCAGGTCTCGCCGACATCGAGAAGGCCATCGAAGTCGCTGTCGCCGCCGCCGGTCGGACCGATCAGCTCAAGACCGAGCGAGTCGCTCAGCAGAAGGCTCGAGAGGGTGACGTTGCCGTCGTTCTCGATGCTGAAGGTGTAGTGCACGGTCTCGCCCGGATCGGCGTAGCCGTTCGGCTCGGATCCGCCGTCGACGAACGCACCCATCTTCGTGAGCGTGAGGTGCGGGTTCTGCGGCAGCGCCGCGTCGTTTGCGTCGGTGCCGCTCGCCGGCTGGCCTTGCGGACCCAACGCGGCGGCCGTGGCTTCGTTGTGCGCGTTGCCGGCGTCGATCTCGTCCTGCGTGATCGCGTGGCTGCCGGTGAAGCTCCACTGCTCGCCGACATCGAAGCTCGCGTCGTTGTTGCCGATGACGTCGGCGCCGCGGACCAAGGTGGCAGACGGGTCCGTGACGGTGACGTCGTGCAGCGTCACGTTGCCGGTGTTCGTCACCGTGATCGTGTAATTGACGAGCTCGTCCACATTGGCGAAGCCGTCGCCGTCCGCGCCGTCCACCCACGCGCCGGTCTTCTCGATCACGAGCTCGGGGCGCTGCTCGACCGTGACCGGGGCGCTGCCTTGCGCCGTCGCGCCCTCCGCTGTGGTGACCGAGGCGGTGTTGGTGATGCTTCCGCCGGCGTCCATCTCCGCCTGCGTCACCGTGTGGGTCGCCGTGTAGTGCCAGGTCTCGCCGACGTTGACGCGGCCGTCGCCGACATGGCCGTAGACGTCGAGATTGGTGTCGCCGCTGTTGCGGAACTCGAACGTCTCGCCGAGGTCCTGGGTGCCGTTCTGGTCGAGATCGCCGACGTTGAAGAACGACCAGGTCTCGCCGGCGTCGAGGATGCCGTTGTGGTCGGTGTCGCCGACGTAGAAGCCGTCGCCGCCGAGTTGCGGGGTCAGCACCGGCGCTGCGAGGTTCAGGACCGCGGCGAGGTCGCTGACCGACGGGTCGCTCATGATCGGGTCGGCCTGGGCGGAATTGCCATCGTTCGTGACGTCGACGGTATAGGAGATGACCTCGCCGGCGCTATCGGCGGTGCCACCCGCAACCGACGCGGTCTTGGCGAGCGTGACGTGCGGCCGCAACTCGACGATGACGTTTGCCGAGGCGGACAGCGCCGTGGTCTGGGTGGTGTCGGCCGTCACCGTATTGTCGATCGTGCCGTCGCCGCCGCCGTTGCTGTCGAGGTCGGATTGCTGGACCGTGTAGGTGCCGGTGTAGGTCCAGACCTCGCTGACATCGAGCACGCCATTCGCGTTCGAATCACCGGTGGGTCCGCTGAGCGTCCCGTGCGGGCCTTGCAGCAGGGGATCGACGACCGTCACGCCGGTAAGGCCGACATTGCCGACATTCGAGAGGGTGATGCTGTAGCTGATGACCTCGCCGGCGACGTCCGCCGTTCCGCCGGGAACCGACGCCGTCTTGTTGAGCAGGAAGGTTGCGGTGTTGCCGGAGCCGGCGCTCGTCGAGTTGACGCCCCATTCCTCGTAGCCGCTGCTCGCCCCGTAGTTTCCGCCCTGCGCGCCGAACTGCGAAAACAGCGTGACATAGCGATGGGCGGCGTCGTTGATGAAGTAGCTGTCCGGGATGAACACCCGCATGTCGCCCTTGCCGCTTCCCGACGAGAGCCCGCTGTCGATCGCAATCCAGTGGTCGCCGCCCTGGTCGAGGTTGTAGGCCAGGTAGTCGGTGTGAGCTCCGGCAAACCCGGGCCCGGAGGCATAATGGACGCCGGCGGCGGCGGAGCCCGCCGACGTGAAGTTGGTGAGGCTGCCGGACTCCTCCTGCCAGATCTCCAGCTTGTCGAGCGAGAGCAGCCGACCGGCGCCGCCGACCTCGTTCGCGTCGAACCGGAACTCCCGATAGACGACCCCTTCGACCGTGCCGCCGGTGCCGTCGCCGACGAAGATCGGGACGTCGGCGAGCAGGATCGAATGGTTGTGCTGATGGGAGGTCTTCTCGTCGAACTGGGGCGCCGCGTCGCTGTTGTAGCCCTGCTCGATGCCGTTGTGCTGGAGCTGGGCGAAGGTGTTGAAGATGCCGGTGCCGGCGTTGCCCGACTGATTCGTGAAGACCGCGCCGTTGATGGTGCCGCCGGTGCCCGCGACGGTAAGATCGACCGTAGCCGTAGTCATGACTGCCCCTCCGTTTGGTTATGCGGCAGCATGCCGTGCACCGTCTTAGCGGTGTCACGCCTGCCGCTTCTCTTCAGCTGGACTGCCCCAGTGAATTACTGTTGTTGAACAAAAGATGCGCTATTTCCGACGCCCCCTCAAGTCGGAAAGCTTGCCTCGTTCGACAACCGGACGTAGCGGAAAGGATGAGACGCCGCTGGCATTACGCGGTGCGACTTGACGGCAAAGCTTGGCCCTCGCCGTGACCGCGCCATCGGCGCCGAAACGCGCTAAGCTCGGCGCCACGAAGGTCAGCCGACGCGGGAGGCAACGATGTTCAGGAACCGGATCTGCTACGGCGTGCTCGGGCTCGTCGCCCTCCTCGGTGCGGCGGCATCGGCGGCCGAGATCAAGGTCATGAACTCGGGCGGGTTCACGGCCGCCTACAAGGATCTCGCGCCCGGCTGCGAGCGCACCACCGGCAACACGGTCGCGACCGCCTGGGGCGCCTCGATGGGAACGGCGCCCGACGCGATCCCGATGCGGCTCGCACGCGGCGAGCCCGCCGACGTGCTCCTCATGGCAGCGCCCGCGCTCGACCAGATGATCACGGAAGGCAAGGCCATGCCCGGCAGCCGGGTCGACCTCGCGCGCTCGTCGATCGCGATGGCGGTGCGGGCCGGCGCGCCGAAGCCCGATATCTCGACTGTCGGGGCGTTGACCAAGGCGCTCCTCGAGGCCCAGTCGATCGCCTATTCGGCGAGCGCCAGCGGCGTCTACCTGTCGAGCGAGGTCCCGCCGCGCCTTTCGGGCGGCGACCGCATCATGGCGAAGAGCCGCAAGATCATGAGCGAGCGGGTCGGCAGCGTCGTCGCCCGCGGCGACGCCGAGATCGGCTTCCAGCAGCTGAGCGAGCTCATCCCGATCGCGGGGATCGATATCGTCGGCCCTCTGCCGGCGGAGCTGCAGCGCGTCACCGTGTTCTCGGCCGGGGTCGCTGCCGGCGCGAAGGAGCCCGACGCGGCGCGCGCCCTCATCGCCTGCTTGGCGGCGCCCGAAGCCGCGCCGACGATCACAAAGAGCGGGCTAGAGCCGGTCGCAGCGCGATGACGATCGTCAGGTCCCTGCGGCGTCGCTCACGCACTTCTTGGTGAAGCTCGTCTTCGCCGCGCCGGCGAGCTTCTTCTCCTTGGCGGAGAGATCGCAGGCAGCGGCCGCATCCTTCCGGCATTTGTTGGTGAAGCTCGCAAGCGCCGCGCCGGCGAGCTTCTTCTCCGCCGCCTGGCTTTTGCAGGTCGGCGTCTGCGCAGGCGCAGGCGTCGGCGTCTGCGCAACCGCGCCGACCGCGGCGCAAATCCCGACACTGATCGTCACGGCGAGCGCAAGCGGGCGGATCATGGCAGCCTCCTCCGGCAAAAGTCCGGGCTCGATCCTAAAGCATGATCCCGAAAAGTGGGAACCGGTTTTCGGAAAAGATCATGCTCAAACAAACAGCTGGAGCGGGAAGATGACTCGAAGAAAAATCATCCCGCTCTAGCAGGCTGCGCGCCCGGCGCCATGGCGTTCCCGGACAGGTCGCGTTGACGGCCAAGGCGCGTTCTTCTAGCGGAGAGCATGCTGGCGCGGCCTTCGCCCGCCCGGAGAGCCTCGATGACCGACCGCATG
>JAJKJG010000390.1 GCA_021154065.1 Methylobacterium sp. | reverse complement strand
GCGGGTGCCGCGGACCTTCGCGAGCTCCCAGCCCGGGCCGAGGTAGCGGGTGCGCCACTCGGCGTTCGATTCGAAGCCGCCGCAGGCGAGGATCACGGACCGGGCCTCGACGTCGTGAAGCTCGCCCTCCTGTTTCACCCGCACCCCGGTAACCGCATGCCCGTCGTAGCGGAGCGCGACGGCGCGGGCGCCGTAGCGGATCTCGATTCCATCCTTCTCGGCGATGGCCGTCTCCTGATCGACGAGCCCCGGGCCGCCGCCCCAGGCTTCGACGGTAAGCCCGCCCCAGAACTTGAACCGTCCTTCGACCTGGAAGGCCTGGCGGCCCCAGATCGGCGCGAAGCGCAGCCCCTTCTGCCGCAGCCAGAGCATCGTCTCGAAGGAGCGCGTGACGAGGAGCTCGCAGAGCTCGGGGTCCGAGCGGTAGCGCGTCACCCGGAACATGTCGTCGAAGAACTGCTCGGTCGTGTAGGTGCCGAAATCGGTGCGTCCGATCTCGTCGTCGGTGAGGTCGGGCATGATCGCCCGCAAATCCTCGATGCCCCGGTAGGCGAAGCGGATCGCGCCGGCGGTGAAGCGGGAATTGCCGCCGTTCTCCTCGCGCGGCGCCCGCTCCAGCATCACGACCGAAGCGCCGGCCTCGCGGGCGGCGAGCGCGGCGCAGAACGCGGCGTTGCCGGCGCCGACCACGACGACGTCCCACGCCCGTTCCCCCACGCTAGCCTCCGAACGCCTCTTGTCCCGGGCTCGCGGCCGTATCACGGCGAAGGCGGCGGCGGAAGCCGCGGATGCAAGGACGCCCGGTCGAAGCCGGCGCGTGTTTCGCCGCAGGTAAGCAGATCGCACAAGAGGAGCGAGAAGCTGCGGAATCCGCCGGGCAAGTAGAGGTTGTAGCAGTGCTAGTTGGTAAAATACGATTAATACACAAGTGATATATTCTTTACAGCTGCACGAGACGTGCTAAGCTTGCCTTGTCGGCTCGCATTGCTGATCACCATTGCCGACACAGTCCGGAATCCGCGGCTCATTCCTGCGAGCCTGAGGGCGGGCGCTGTTTCGTCCGCAGCGATGGAGCAAGCCGATGGCGCTCACCGATTTCTGCAGCATCTTCGCGTCGGTTCACGAGAACGCGATCAACACGGTGATCAAGGCCGTGGCCACGCAGCGCCCGTCACTCTTCAATTACGGGACGCCGTTCTTCGTTCAGCACCCCAATCTCCTGTGCGAGAAGATCGTGGTGCACCCGAAGCTGCCGCCGTCGCAGCCGCGGGTCGGCGCTCAGCCTTTGCTGCCGGTGCCGGGAACGAACGGCCTTTTCGGGCTCGAGTTCTGCATGCAGGTGACGAAGCTCGCGATCGACTTCCACAAGGGCGACATCAAGCTGCCGCCGGAACTCGGCACCTTGCAGCCGCAGCGCTTCGCGCTCGCTGGCCGCGTCTGCGCCGCGATCGCCTGCCCGCCCCGCGGCTGGCTTGCCGAGGTCGGCGACGCGATCGCCGGCACGGTACGCCCGATCGACCCGTTTGCGGCGCTGCGCGACGAGGAGCGCGACAACCAGGCGGTGTTCCGGCCGCCAAGCGACACGCCGAAGCCGATGTTCCCGGTTCCGGTCGACCGCGAGCACATCCATTGCTTCTGCCTGGACCTGTTCGCCACCGGCCGGATCCGTATCGTCGACAACGGCTTTGGGCCTCGGCTCGCGCTCGAGCTCGAAGGCGTCGAGATCGTCGATATCAAGCCGAGCGGGCTCGAGGACAGCATCGAATGCCTGGTCAGCGCGACGCTTCAGCTCGGCATCCTGCCGCGCCTGCGCATCGCGCTCGACGCGCTGACATTCTCACTCGGCGCCTACGCGACGCTCGTGATCTCGCCGACGCCAACTTCCGCCAACGTGCCGTTCAACCCCGACATTTCTAAGGACCGGCTCTCCGCCTTCATCGACGTCGCCATTTCCTGAGGAGGCACCGCCATGGCCGACCTGCAGCTCGCGATCTCCGAGGCCGTCGTGCGCAAGCTCTTCGTGACGGCGCGCGACAATTTTGCCTTCTCCCACTCCGATAGCGTGGATCTCGGACCCTTCACTGTCTCCTACTCCGCCGGCGTCAAGCTGAAGAACGGCGACATCGATTTCCAGAGCAACAACACGGTGCTCCTGAAGGAGCTCGATATCGTCTACGATCCGCTATCGGTGACCTTCGGGCTCGACATTCCGAGAGTTTGCGTCGGCGGCTTCTGCATCATCCCAACGCCGTTCGGTTGCGCTCTGCGGGCGCCGCGCGTCTGCTTCTTCGAGGACGATCCGGACGTCGCCGCGACGATCAACCTCTCGGGCATCATCACGACCGAGATCTCCGGTACCTGCGGCATGACACTGCGCTTCGTGCCGGAGGCCGGCGCCGGAACGCCGGACCCTTGGACCGCGCTCGCGAACGGCGTCAGCAACGAATGGCGCCTGCACCTCGTGCCCGGCTGGCTCGACATCGACCTGATCGACGTCGCCGATACGGTCGGCAACCTCATCGACCAGCTGATCGACGCCCTCGTCGACGACGTCCTCTCGCCTTTGCCAGGTTGGGCGCGCGGCATCGTCAAGGCGATCCTGCACGGTGTCACCAGCATCATCCGGACGATCCTCGACATCGGCGACGACATCGGCGAATGGCTCTCGAACCTCTTCAACGTCAGCCTCGACCTGTTCAGCTTCGTCGTCGACGAGGTAGCGAAATACTTCGCCGACAAGTTCGCCCTGTTCGCCTTCCCGGATCCCTACCCGATGCTGCCGGCAGAAACGTCCGTGCTCGGGCCGCCGCTCGTGCCCGTGTTGATCAACATCGTGCAGCCGGCGATCACCGTCACCGATACCGAACTCGTCCTCGAGACGAGCCTGGGAGCATAGGCCATGGCGCTCCGCATCAAACAGTCGATCATCAACGCCACTGAGTTCCGTTCGGACGGGCTCGGCGTGCTGGCCTCCATCGCCTGGGCGGCCGAGACGGTCGGGCGCTATCGCGGCACGGTGCGGCGCGGCGACGCCGCGGTCGCTTCCTTCGAACTCGAGGTGGACAAGGGCGGCGCCGCTTCACAGCTCGACATCGACCTGAACGACCTCGCCGGCGCATCGCTCGGCGGCGCCCGCGCGGCCCGGCGCTTCCAGGTCGCGTCCGCGGAAGGTCAGCCCGCTTACGTGCAGTTCTTCGTTTCGGACGGGCCGGGCGGGTACCAGGTCGTGATCGAGGGCGCGAAGGCTAATTTTGACAGCCGCAGCCTCGGTCCGCGGGACGTATTCACGACCGTCCTTGTGCGGCCGGGGCTCTATACGATGGAGCATAAGCCCTCGGGCGCCAAGGGCGAGATCGCAGTCGAGCGGCTGGAGCAATCGGAGAAGGGATACGAGCCGAAAGCTCACCAGGTGCGCGTAACCGCGCGTGGATTCGATCCGCCACGCTTGGCGATCCGCGGCGCCGACGGGGTCGTCTTCGCCGTCGAGGGCGGCGGCGCCGTGCGGGTCCGACTGGCAAAGCCCGAGCCGGACGAGAAGCAGCCGCCCCGGCGACGTCTCTATCCCGAGGCGCTGAGGATCAAGGGCCGAGCGGCCGGCGAGACGTCGTCGAAGCCTGTCGGCAAACGCCCAGCAAAGCCCCGATAGGAGGCGGGCGACTTCAGCCGCCGGTCGTTCGCGTCTTTGCGTTCGCGGCTGCACGCCGGCGGGCGCCCGCCGCCTTCGCGCCGCTCCGGCTCGGCGCAGCCGCGAAGGGATCGCGGCCGCACAGGCGCACGAGGTCGTTTGCGGCGTTGCCGAGGAGCTTCAGCGCCGCGGCGTGCGCCTTCTCCGCATCGCCGGCCGCGATGGCGTCGACGAGCGCGCCGTGCTCGGCGAGCGCGCGCTTGCGGTGGCTGCCCTTGGCGCCGATACGGAAGCTCTCGCGGAGCGCCAGCGCGAACATCTGCGCCACCGGCCAGAAGAACTCGTTGTGGGTCGCGACGTAGATCGCGCGATGGAAAGCGAGATCGGCGTCGACGAAGGCCTCCTCGTTCGGCGCCTCGGCCATCCGGGCGAAGGCGAGGCGGATCTTCTCGACGTCCGCCGGCTCGGCCGCCGCCGCGGCGAGCGCCGAGGCGGTCGGCTCGACGGCGAAGCGGAGCTGGAACAGCTTCTTGAGATAGGCGTCGAGATCGGTGACCTCGAGCCGCCAGCGCAGCACGTCCGGATCGAGGTGGTTCCAGTTCTCGGGGTCGCGCACCCGCGTGCCGCTCTTCGGCTTCGATTCGAGGAGGCCCTTGCCGACGAGCACCCGGATCGCCTCGCGCACCGCGGTGCGGCTCACCCCCATCATGTCGCAGATGCGCAGCTCGGACGGCAGCGGATCGCCCGGCCCGATGTCGCCGCGCAGGATGCCGATGCCGATCTGGTCGGCGAGGCGCGTATGGAGGTTGCGCCCAAGCGCGTCGTCGAAGGTGAACAGCGTGCTCTCCCGAGCGTCCCTTCTCGCGGCGCCGGCGACGAGGCGGCGTCCGGCGGGCCTTGCCGAGCCGGAACTTTGGTCATACAAAAGAACTAGAAGTCAAGAGACGCGGTCCAGCAGGACGGCGCGGTCGCCGGAGCCCTCGCCATCACCGCCGCGCAAGCCGCCACCTTCGTCTATGTCGGCAGCGCCGAGAGCAACGATATTCACGTCTTCACGCTCGACGCGACGAGCGGCGGCCTGACCGAGGTTGAGAAGGTGCCGATCCCGGGCCTCGCCAAGGCGGGACCGACGACGCCGATGGCGGTCAGCCCCGACAAGCGCGTGCTCCATGTCGGCACCCGCGGCGAGCCGCCGACGGTCTCGAGCTTCGCGATCGACGCCAAGACCGGCAAGCTGACGCATCTCGGCAACGCCGCGCTGCCGGACAGCATGGCCTATGTCGCGACCGACCGGAGCGGCCGCTATCTCTTGAGCGCGTCCTATGGCGGGCACAAGGTGGCGGTGAGCCCGATCGAGGCCGGCAAGGTCGGGCCGGCGCAGCAGATCGTGGACACGGCGCCGAACGCGCATGCGATCCTGACCGACCCGGCGAACCGCTACGTCCTGGCGACGAGCCTCGGCGGCGACATCGTCAACCAGTACCGCTTCGACGCCGCAACCGGGAAGCTCTCGCCGAACGACCCGCCGGCCGCGAAGGTCAAGGACAAGGCCGGCCCGCGCCACTTCGTCTTCCACCCCGGCGGCAAGCTCGTCTATCTCCTGAACGAGCTCGACGGCTCGGTCGTCGTCTTCGACTACGACGCCGAGAAGGGGCAGCTCAAGGAGAAGCAGAGCGTCAGCGCCCTGCCGGGCGGCTTCGACGGCAAGCCCTGGGCGGCGGATCTGCACGTCACGCCCGACGGCAAGTTCCTGTATGCGAGCGAGCGCACCTCCTCGACGCTTGCCGCCTTCAAGGTCGATGCCGCGAACGGCACGCTGACGCTCGTCGCGCATTATCCGACCGAAAAGCAGCCGCGCGCCTTCGCCATCGACCCGAGCGGACGCACCCTCCTCGCCGTCGGCCAGCTGTCGCACGCGATGTCGATCTACGGCATCGATCCAGAGACCGGAAAGCTCGCGAAGCTCAAGGAGCATCCGATGGGCAGGAACCCGAACTGGGTCGAGATCGTCGAGCTGCCCTGACCGGGCGAGAGGCCTCACTCGGCGCGGAACCGCTCCAGCGCCGCGCGGTCGATCTCGATGCCGAGGCCGGGGCCGGTCGGCACGCGCACCCATCCGCCTTCCTGCACGATCGGCTCGGTCGTGATCGCGTCGCGGATCGGGTGCTCGCTCAAGTCGAACTCAAGCAGCGGCTCGGTGGCGCAGAGACCCGGCGGGTTGTGCGGCAGCACGGCGAGAAGCTGCAGCGCCGCGGCGCGGGCGATGCCGGTGCCCCAGCAATGGGGCACGTAGCGGACGCCGAAGGCCGAGGCCATGTCGGCGATCTTCTTGCACTCCGAAAGCCCGCCGGCGGCGCAGGTGTCGGGTTGGGCGATGTCGACGAGACGCTCGGCGAGGAGCCGGCGGAAGCCGAAGCGCGTGAACGCGCACTCGCCGCCGGCGACCGGGATCGTCGTGCCGGCCTTGACCTCGCGATAGCCGCCGTAATCCTCGGGCGCGACCGGCTCCTCGAACCAGCCGATGTCGAGGTCCTCGACGGCGCGCGCGTAGCGCAGCGCGTCGACGGCGTCGTAGGCGTGGTTGGCATCGACCATGAGCCCGTGCGCTTGTCGTACCAGCCCTGCGAATAGGCGAAGGGCGTCTTCAGGTCGGCCGAAAGGACGTAGGTCTTGATCGCCGCGATCTTCATCCGTTCACTTCACCAGCCCGAAGCTCCGCGGCAGCCACATGTAGACCTCGGGAACATAGGTCACGAACAGAAGCACGACCATCATGCAGGCGAGCAGCGGCAGGAGCGGCGCGATGATCTTCTCCATCGGCAGCTTGGCGACCTTGAGGGCCACGAACAGCGCCGTGCCGACCGGCGGCGTGGTGAGGCCGAAGGCGAGGTTGATCACCATGACGAGGCCGAGATGGACAAGGTCGATGCCGAACTTCAGGGCCAGCGGGATCAGCATCGGCACCAGCATGATCAGCGCCGGCGTCATGTCGACGAACATGCCGACGACGAGAAGAAAGACGTTGAGGAGCAGCAGGAACGCCCACTTGGAGTGGATCAGGTTGAAGAAGTTCTCGGCCAAGAGCGTCGGCAGGTTCTCGTAGGTGAGGATCCAGGCGAACACCGAGCAGGTCGCGATCAGCATCATCACGACGGCGTTCGTCAGGCAGCACTCCCACAGGATCTCGGGCAGCTCCGAAATCTTGATCTCCCGGTACACGAACACAGTGAGGACGAGCGCGTAGACCGAGGCCGCGGCGCCGGCCTCGGTCGCGGTGAAGACGCCGGAGATGATGCCGCCGAGGATGATCACCATGGTGAAGACGCCGGCCATGCCGTCGACGACGCGGCGGATCTTCTCGCGGCGGGGCAGCTCCGGCAGGGTCTTGCGGTGGTAGAGCTTGCCGTGGACGAAGGACGCCGCCATCAGCGACACGCCGATCAGCACGCCCGGCACGACGCCGGCGAGGAACAGCGCGGCGATCGACACCGAGCCGGCGACGTGCGCGAACACGATCATGCCGATCGACGGCGGGATGATCGGGCCCATGGTGGCCGCGGTGAGCACGATCGCGGTCGCGAAGCGGCGCGAATAGCCGTCCTTCTCCATCGCCGGGATCATCATGCCGCCGATCGAGGAGACCTCGGCGACGGCCGAGCCGGTGACGCCGCCGAAGAACATCGAGGCGACGCAGACGATCTGCGCAAGGCTGCCCGGCAGCCGCCCGACCAGCACCTCAGCCATCATGACGAGCCGCCGGGCGATGCCGCCGCGCGACATCAGCACCCCGGCGAAGACGAAGAAGATGACGGCGAGCAGCGGGAAGGTGTTGATCGAGGTCAGCATGCGCTGGACGATCGTCGCGTTGTCGACGCCGGGCAGCAGCAGCGTCGCGACGACCGAGGCGGCACCGACCGCAAACGAGATCGGCACGCCGATCGCGACGAGGACGACGAAGAGGAAACCGAGGAGCGCGAGGATCACCGGCGCTACTCCGCGGTCGGGATGTTCGAGGTCGGCGCCTCGACGACCCCGCGCCAGGCGTCGAGGATGAGCTTTACCGCGAACACCATGATCAGGAAGCCGGAGACCGGCATCGCCGGATAGTACCAGTAGTTCGTGTAAGGGATCGTCTCCATGAGGTCGCTGCCGAAATCCTCGACGAAGACGATGCCGTAGCGGAACGTGATCCAGCCGAAGCCGAGGATGAGCAGGCCGATGAAGATCGCCGTCGCCCGGCGCAGGCGCGGCGGCAGGGAGTCGAACAGGAGCTCGAAGCCGACATGCTCGCGCTTCAGGACGCAGACGGCGGCGCCGAGGAACGACACCCAGATCAGGAGATAGCGCGGCACCTCCTCGGTCCACGAGACGGCGCGGCCGAAGCCGTAGCGCGCGACGATCGCGGCGATGACGATGACGAAGAGCGCGGTCGCGAGCACGATGCAGACGAGGCGCACGATCGCGACCAGTCCGTCGACGAAGCGATCAAACAGAGCCAGCAGCGCCAAAGGCCCCTCCCGACATGCGAAGGGCGGCGTTGCCCCGCCGCCCTCGTCCGGACCGCTCGCTCGCGGTCAGAAGCTCTTCTGGCTGTCGAGGATGAAACCGACCGTCTTTTCGACCCCGAGCCGCTTCGCCTCCGATCCGACGAGCCCCGAGACCGATTTCACGAACGGCGCCTTGTCGGGGCTGATGATCTCGGTGAAGTTGCTCTTGAGCTGCTGCAAGTCCTTGAGCTCGGAGATCTTCCAGGCGCCGCGCATATAGGCCTGGGCCCTGTGCCCGGCCTCCTCGAGCGCCTTCTTCTGCTCGTCGTTGAGCTGGTTCCACAGCTTCATCGAGACGAGCAGGAGGTCCGGGATGCGCATGTGCTCGTCGAGGCTGTAGAACTTCGAGACCTCGTAGAATTTCTTCGCCACGACCGAGGGGTGGTTGTTCTCGGCGCCGTCGACGACGCCGGTCTGCAGCGCCGTGTAGAGCTCGGCCCAAGCAACCGGCACGCCAGTCGCGCCCAGCGCCTTCATCGTGTTGACCATCACGGGCGAGGCCATCACGCGGATCTTCTGGCCCTTGAGATCTTCCGGCGTGCGGATCGCCTTCTGAGTGAAGAAGTTGCGCGAACCGGAATCCAGATAGCCGAGCACCTT
>JAJKJG010000389.1 GCA_021154065.1 Methylobacterium sp. | reverse complement strand
TTCATGCCGGAGCGCGAGGTGCGCATCCCGTTCCGCGACACGAGCTGGGTCTATGGCGACGGCTGCTTCGACATGACCCGCAGCTTCGGCCACCGGCTGTTTAAGGTGAAGGAGCATGTCGAGCGGCTGTACCGCTCGCTCAAATACCTGCGCATCGACCCGGGCTTCAGCCCGCAGCGCATGGGCGAGCTCACCGAGGAGCTGTTCGAGAGGAACCGCCATCTCCTCGGCCCCGACGACGACTACTGGGTCGGGCAGCGCATCAGCCGCGGCGTCAAGGAGGTGCCGGGCGACAACCTCGATCATCACGGGCCGAACATCGTGCTCGAATGCGCACCGCTGCCGCTCGTGCAGCGGGCGAAGCTCTTCCGCGAGGGCATCCGCGTCGTCGTGCCGTCGCACCGCCGCGTGCCGCCGGATTCGCTCACCCCGCGGGCGAAGACCCACAACTACCTCAACCTCGTCGTCGCGAACCAGGAGGTGCAGTCGCTCGACCCCGAGGCCTGGGCGGTGCTGCTCGACGTCAACGGCAACCTCTGCGAGGGCATGGGCTCGAACATCTTCACGGTGATGGACGGCGAGATCCTCACCCCACGGGAGAAGTTCGTGCTCCCCGGCGTCAGCCGCCAGACGGTGATCGACCTCGCCGAGGAGGCCGGCATGAGCGTGCGCGAGGCCGACATCGACCTCTACGACGCCTACAACGCCGAGGAGGTGTTCCTGACCTCGACCTCGCTCTGCATCTGCCCGGTCTCGAAGGTGAACGGGGTGCAGGTCGGCCCCGACGGCCAGGTCTGGGGACCGGTGACGCGCCGCCTCGCCGATGCCTACCAGCGCTTCGTCGGCCACGATTTCGTCGGCCAGTACCTCAAGCGCTACGTCGAAGGCATGGAGGCGCGGGCGTTCTAGACGCCGGTGCCGCCCGGCCGCCGACCTTTCCCTGCGGGCAAGCGGAAGGCGGACGCCCTATCGCTCGCGGCGCCGCTCGGCTAGCTTCCGCGCCAAGGCCGGTTAAGAAGGCCCGGCGAGGGAGAGATACATGCTGAAACGGCTTTTCGGGGCGGGCCTCGCGGCGCTCGCCGGCGTCGCCTTCGCGGCCGGCGCCTCGGCCCAGACGCTCGACAAGATCAAGAGCCGCGGCGTGCTCGTCGTCGGCACCAAGGCCGACTACAAGCCGTTCGGCTTCCGCGACCCGTCAGGCGCGATCGTCGGCTTCGAGCCCGACATCGGCAAGGAGGTCGCCGACAAGCTCGGCGTCAAGCTCGAGCTCGAGCCGGTGGTGTCCTCGAACCGCATGCAGTTCCTGCAGCAGGGCAAGATCGACCTGATGATCGCGACCATGAACGACAAGCCGGACCGCCGGCAGGTCGTCGGCATCATCGACCCGCTGTACTACGCCTGCGGCGTCAACGTGCTGGCGAGCCGGAAGGCGGCCTTGAAGAATTGGGAGCAGCTCAAGGGCCAGAAGGTCTGCGGCATCCAGGGCGCCTGGTACAACAAGCCGGTCGCCGAGAAATACGGCGCCGACATCGTCGCCTTCAAGGGCCAGGCCGAGGCCGAGACGGCGCTCATGCAGGGCAACTGCATCGCCTGGGTCTACGACGACACCGCCTTCGCCGAGCGCCTCGCCGACGCCAAGTGGAAGGACTACGAGATGCCGCTCGAGACGATCCTCGAGGAGCCCTGGGGCGTCGCCGTGAAGCTCGAGGAGCGCGAGGGCCCGTGGGGACAGTTCGTGGCGAAGACGCTCGAGGACATGCACCGCTCCGGCCGCATGATCGAGCTCGAGAAGAAGTGGAACATCCCGGCCTCGGCCTACCTCAAGAAGATGAACGCCGAGGCCAAGGCGAAGACGAAGACCAACTGATTGCGCAGCTAACCTGCCTCTATCCTCCCATGCCCCTCATGCTGAGGTGCGAGCGAAGCGAGCCTCGAAGCACGCACACCGCCAGTGCAGCGTCCCACCGCCGGTGCGTGCTTCGAGGCTCGTCGCTCCGCTCCTCGCACCTCAGCATGAGGGGCATGGGAGATTCCCAAAAACAGGCGATGGACCTTCACCCCGTCTGGGAGTGGTTCCGGTGGCTGCACGAGGCGACCGGGATCAAGCTCACGATCTTCTACGACGCCTTCGACCGGGCGCGGTTCTGGAACGGGTTCCTGACCTCGGTGCGGCTGATGGCGATCTGCGTCGCCGCGAGCGTCGCGATCGGCGTCATCGGCGCCTGGGCGCAAGGGGCGCGGCTGCGCCTCCTGCGCCTGGCGATGCAGGGCTACATCCAGTTCTTCCGCAACACGCCGCCCCTGGTGCAGCTCTACTTCTTCTACTTCGCGCTCGGCAGCTATCTGCGCATGACGACCGAGACCGGCCTTTCCGTGCCGCTCGTCTCGAACTTCGCCTGGGCGGTGATCGGGCTGTCGCTCTACGCCGGCGCCTTCAACGTCGAGATCTTCCGGGCCGGCATCGAGGCGGTGCCGCGCGAGACCGTCGAGGCCGCCGAGGCGCTCGGCTACAGCCGGCTCAAGGCCTATGTCTTTGTGATCCTGCCGCTCGCCTTCCGGATCAGCCTGCCGGCGCTGAACAACAACCTCGTCAATCTCATCAAGACCACGACTGTTGCCTATGCGATCGCCGTGCCGGAGATGCTCTACGTCGCGAACCAGATCTGGTCCGACGAGCTCAACGTGCCCGAGATGATGAACACGCTCCTGATCATCTATGTCGGCCTCGTCGGGGTCCTGGTCTACGCGATGACGCGCTGGGAGCGGGCGATGCGCATCCCGGGCTACGCACCGTCATGATCGCGGGCCGCACCGATCTGCCGGTGCTGCTGCCGTTCCGGCCGGGCGCGCGCTCGGCCGGCGCCCGGCGGCCGGGCCGCGGCCACGCGCTGGCGCTCGTCTCGGGCCTCGTCCTCTCGATCGGCATCGGCGACGCGCTCGCCGCGCCCGGCGTGCCGTCGATCCTGGCGACGCTCGTCAAATGGACGCCGCTTCTCGCCACCGGCTTCCTCCTCAACATCGCCATCAGCTTCATCGCCATGGCGATCGGGACCGCGCTCGGCACGCTGCTCGGGCTGATGCAGATCTCGCTTTTCCGCCCGGTGCGCGGCTTCTCCTGGGCGATGACGCAGTTCTTCCGCAACGCGCCCTGGCTCGTGCTCTTGTTCTACTGCATGCTGCTCCTACCCTTCGAGATGCCGATCGGGCAAGCGATCGTGCCGCTTCCGGCATGGCTCAAGGCGACCTTCGGCCTGTCGCTCGCGGTGATGGCGAACGTCTCCGAGCTCGTGCGCGGCGCCGTGCTGTCGATCCCGTCCGGGCAGTGGGAATCTTCCGAAGCGCTCGCCTTCTCGCGCCGCCAGACACTGTGGATGATCATCCTGCCGCAATGCGTGAAGCGCATGCTGCCGCCGTGGATGAACCTCTACGCGATCCTCGTCGTCGGCACGGCGCTCGCCTCGATCGTCGGCGTCAACGAGGCGATGACGCTGACCGGCGACGTGCTCGCCGCCGAGAGCCGGACCGAGCTCCTGGTGCCGATGTATCTCTACCTGCTGCTCTGGTTCTTCGCCTATTGCTACCCGATCGCCCGCGCGACCGTCGCGCTCGAGCGCCGCTTCCAGGTGCGCTGATGACGCCGATGCCGTGGACGCCCGACCAGCCGCTGGTGCGCATCGCCGACGTGCACAAGGCGTTCGGCGCCGTCACCGTGCTCAGCGGCGTCTCGCTTGACGTGATGAAGGGCGAGGTGATCTGCGTCATCGGCCCGTCGGGCTCCGGCAAGTCGACGCTTCTGCGCTGCATCAACGCCCTCGTGCCGATCGAGCGCGGCTCGATCCTGGTCGAGGGCCAGGAGGTCAACGATCCGAAGCTCGACAAGCTGGCGCTGCGCCGCAAGGTCGGCATGGTGTTCCAGCAATACAACCTCTTCCCGCACAAGACGGCGCTGCAGAACGTCATGATGGCGCCGATCCACGTGCTGAGAGAGGACAAGGCCGAGGTCGAGGCAAGGGCGCGGCGCCTGATCCGCAAGGTCAGGCTCGAGGGCAAGGAGAGCGCCTATCCGGGCGAGCTCTCCGGCGGCCAGCAGCAGCGCGTCGCCATCGCCCGCTCGCTCGCCATGAATCCCGACGTGATGCTGTTCGACGAGGTCACGGCGGCGCTCGACCCCGAGACCGTCAAGGAGGTGCTGGTCACGATCCGCGATCTCGCCGAGGAGGGCATGACCTGCGTGATCGTCACCCACGAGATGGGTTTTGCCCGCGAGGTCGCCGACCACATCTACTTCACCGACCGCGGCGTCATCGTCGAGCACGGCCCGCCGAAGGACTTCTTCGCCAACGCCCGCGATCCCCGCACGCAGCAGTTCCTGAGCCAGATTCTGTGAGGCCCCAATGAACCCGACGAATCTGCCCTTCGACGCCGACGCCATGCTTGCCGGGCTGCGGCCGTGGATCGAGTGCGAAAGCCCGACCTACGACGCCGCCGCGGTGAACCGAATGATGGATCTCGCCGCCCGCGACCTCGCGCTGATGGGCGCGCGCATCGAGCGCATCCCCGGCCGCATGGGCTTCGGCGACTGCGTGCGGGCGCGCTTTCCGCACCCCAAGGAGGATGAGCCTGGCGTCCTCGTCATGGGCCACATGGACACGGTCCACCCTGTCGGCACGCTGGCGGCGCTGCCGTTCAGGCGCGACGGCGAGCGCTGCTACGGGCCGGCGATTTGCGACATGAAGGGCGGCAACTACGTCGCGCTCGAGGCGATCCGTCAGCTCGCCCGGGCCGGCATCGAGACGCCGCTGCCGGTGACCGTGCTGTTCACCCCCGACGAGGAGGTCGGAACGCCGAGCACGCGCGACGTCGTCGAGGCCGAGGCGGCGCGCCACCGCTTCGTGCTCGTGCCCGAGCCCGCGACCGCCGAGGCCGGCGTCGTCACCGGCCGCTACGCCATCGCACGCTTCAACCTCGAGACGCTCGGCCGGCCGAGCCACGCCGGCGCGCGGCTTGCCGAGGGGCGCTCGGCGATCCGCGCCATGGCACGGAAGATCATCGAGATCGAGACCATGACCTCGGACGACTGCACCTTCAGCGTCGGCGTCGTGCATGGCGGGCAGTGGGTCAACTGCGTCGCCACGACCTGCCGGGCCGAGGCGCTGTCGATGGCAAAGCGCCAGGCCGATCTCGACCGGGGCGTCGAGCGCATGCTGGCGCTCACCGGGACGGCGGACGACGTCGCCTTCACCGTGACGCGCGGCGTCACCCGCCCGGTCTGGGAGCCGGATGCGGCGTCGCTCGCGCTCTACGAGACGGCGCGCGGCATCGCGAAGGCGCTCGGCTTCGACATCCCGCACAAGAGCGCCGGCGGCGGCTCGGACGGCAACTTCACCGGCGCGAGGGGCATCCCGACGCTCGACGGCCTCGGCGTCCAGGGCACCGGCTACCACACCCTCGACGAGCACATCCTCGTCGACAGCCTGGTCCAGCGCGGCCGGCTCATGGCCGGGCTCCTGGCGACGCTGAGCTGACGATAGAGCGTGATGACTCCTCTTCGAGTCGTCATCCCGCTCTACCTCTTTGTTTGAGCATGATCTTTTCCGAAAACCGGTAGCCACTTTTCGGGATCATGCTTTAGTCCCGGCGCTGCGGGTCTTGCCCCGCCACTCCATGATCGTGCCGAGGATGCCCTTCGGCATGTAGATGATGAACAGGATCAGGAGCAGGCCGTAGACCGCGGTGTCGAGCGCGAGCGCCGCCGAGCCGAGCCAGTCCTTGAGGAATCCCGAACCCTGGATGCCGACGCGCAGGCTCTCGGAGAGGAGCTGCGTGAACACGGCGCCGACGGTCGGGCCGAGGAGCGTCCACAGGCCACCGGCGATGACCGCGAAGACGATGTTGAGCGAGACGCCGAGGCCGGCGATCGTCTCCGGGCCGATATACATCTGGTACTGGGCGTAGACGGCGCCGCCGAGCGCGCACATCCCGGCCGAGAGCGCCGTCACCTTGAGCTTCTCGCGCGTCACGTCGATGCCGACCGAGGCTGCCGCGTCCTCGTCCTGGCTCGCGGCGTCGAGCGCGTAGCGGTCCATGCTGCGGTCGACGCGCAGCCAGACGTAGAGGCCGAAGGCCCAGAGCGCGAGCGCGATGTAATAGGACAGCACCCGGTCGGGCTCGAACTGCAGCGCGTGGAGCGACACGCCGCCGCCGGCGCGCGCCGGCTGCGTGCCGAGCGAGCCGCCGGTGTAGTCGCGAAGCCCGACGATGCAGAGCCGGATGAACTCGGTCAGCGCCAGCGTCAGAAGCGCGAAATAATGGCCGGTGATGCGCAGCCGAAAGCACGGATAGCCGACGAGAAGCGCGACCGCGGCGGCAAGCGCGACGCCGATCGGGATGCCGAGCCAGGGGGTCAGCCCGAGGATGTTCCACAGCAGCACGCTCGTGTAGGCGCCGATGCCGGTGAAGGCGCCGTGCCCGAGCGAGGTCAGGCCGAAGCGGCCCATCAGCGACCAGCCGGTGTAGATGAAGGACCAGATCAGGATCTGGATCAGGATGTGCAGGTAGTACTTCTCCGAGGAGGCGAAGAGGAAGCGCACCAGGAACGGCAGTGCGACGAGCGCCATAAGCCCGATCAGTGCCGGGCGCGAGATCCGGATCACGCCCGCCTCGCGAACAGACCTTGCGGGCGGATGAAGATCGCCACCATGAAGAACAGGAAGGCGATGGCGTAGCCCCATTCGGTCGCGAAGCACGAGCCGCCGATGGCGATGAACTGGCTGATGAT
>JAJKJG010000388.1 GCA_021154065.1 Methylobacterium sp. | reverse complement strand
GACCCGGCCGCGATACATCACGACGACGTGGTCGGCCATGTTGGCGACGACGCCGAGATCGTGGGTGATGAGCAAGAGCGACATCTGCGCCTCGCCCTGCAGCTCGCGCATCAGGTCGAGGATCTGGGCCTGCGTGGTGACGTCGAGCGCCGTCGTCGGCTCGTCGGCGATGAGAAGGGCCGGGCGCGTGATCAGGGCCATGGCGATCATGGCGCGCTGGCGAAGCCCTCCGGAGAGCTCGAACGGATAGGTGACGAGCGCCCGCTTCGGGTCGGGGAAGCCGACTCGGGCGAAGACGTCGACGGCACTGTCGAGGGCTTCGGCCTTGCCGACCTTGCCGTGCAGCAGCAGCGCCTCGCTGACCTGGTCGCCGACCGTGTGCAGCGGCGAGAGCGAGGTAATCGGCTCCTGGAAGATCATCGCGATCCGGCCGCCGCGCAAGGCCCGGATGGTCTCGCCTTCGGGATCGAGCGTCGCGATGTCGAGCGGCGGCTCGTCGTTTGCCGGATCGTCGAACAGGATCGATCCGCCGCCGATGCGGGCGACCTTCGGCAGGATGCGCAGGATCGC
Source organism: Methylobacterium sp. (assembly GCA_021154065.1). The sequence goes on along the minus strand of JAJKJG010000388.1, from coordinate 4,585 downwards.
CTGCGCGGTCACCGACTTGCCGGAGCCGGATTCGCCGACGAGGGCGACGGTCTTGCCTTTCGGCACGTCGAACGACAGGCCATCGACGGCGCGGAAGGCGCCGACGTCGGATTTGAAATCGATCGACAGGTCGCGAATCGACAGGAGTGGGACGTTCAAGCGTTTCTTCTCCGAACCCGCGGCGTCTTTGCACCGCTCGATAAACAGCATCGTCGTGGATTTATGGGCGGCGCGCCATGCTCCTATGGAAATAACGTCCGTGGCGACGGATAGCTCAGATGTTCATGTCTCTTCAAACGGTCGAGAAGCGTCTCGCAGAAGCGCCAGACACCCTCATCGTGGATGAGGTGATGGGTCAAGAGGCCGATCGGTTCGTCGGCGTCGGCGTCGCCGTCGAGCCGCGCCGCGATCGCGGCCGCAAGCCGCGCCACGATAGCTTCCTCGGCGAGGAGGCCGCGGCTGCCGGTCCAATCGATCGGATCGATGTGGGTGTTGATCTGGCGAAGCCCCGGTGCGGGCTCCCTCGTGCGGCGATCCCCGAAGCTCGAGAAGCCGCGATAGCCTAGACCCGGAAGCAGCGGCAGAAGCTCGGGCGCGGTCCGATTCCAGGGCGGAACGAAGACGGGGAGGAGCTTTGTCCGGCACGCCGTCCCGGCAAGGCGAAGTCCGGCTTCGGCGTCGCGGGCGAGCGCCGCGAGCGGACGATGCCGACCGAACTCGGCCTTCTTCTCGCCGGGCGGGGCGTGGTTCAGGTGGGCGAGGCCGTGCACGACGACGTGCGCCTGCGGCTCGTCGCCGAGGCGTTCCATGAGCGACCGCTCGACGCCGCCCGGAATGGCGGCGAGGGCGATCGGAAGGTCAAACGCGCGTGCCACCTCGAGCAACCGATTGAGCGCCGGGGTCGCGGCGACGGCATCGTCGTCGCGCCACCAGAGTGCGACGGTCCGGCCTTCGCCGGCGGTGCGGCGGAGCACATCGTCGAGCGGCGACCAATCGGCACGAGGCGGCGCGACCGCCGGATGGGGCGGCCTGCGGGCCAGTTCCTCGACCAGGGCGATGCTTCGTTCGGCGCCGTCGAGCCTGATCTCCGGTCGCGGCGGCGCCCCGCCGGTAAGCTGTATCCGAACCCGTTCGGCGAGGGTCGCGGGCGCGAGCTCGGCTTCCGGCAGAAGCCGGGCGAGGCCGAGCGCGGCGAGGCATTCGGCGCGCAGGCGCTGCTCGGTCTCGTGGCCGGCCTCGAAAGGCACCAGCACGGCCGCGACCCCGGCGCGTAGAAGATCGACGGCGGTGTTGTAGCCGGCTTGGCTCACCGAAACCGCGGCTCGCGCCAGAAGCGCCCGGAAGTCCGGACGGGCGCGCTCGACGGCGACATGGGCGGGCGCGGCGCGGCGCAGATCCTCGAACGCCGGTTGCGCCACGCCGGCGCCGACGACGACGCGCCAGGGGCGCTCCGACACGGACGCGGCGGCAGCAAGCGCCGCGCGATAGAGCGGTAGGCTCGCGGCGCTCGATCCGCCCGAGACCAGGATCTCGCCTCGCTTAGCCGTCGTCGGCTCGGCGACGGCCGCGCCGCCCTCGTCGACATAGCCGGTGTAGCGGACGAGTGCCGCCGCCTCGCGGCTCAAGGGCCACGAGCGCTCGAGACGGACCAGATTCGGGTCGCCATGCACGAGCACGGCGTCGTAGAGCACGCCGAGGCGGCGGTGCGCCTCCTCGATCCGCTCGGATTTGGCCGGACAGGCGAGGATGTCCCGCACCGAGGCGACGATCAGGGGCCGCGGCGCGACGGCGCGCGCCGCGTCGACGAGCGCCATGAACTCGCCCGCCAGAACGCGGCGCCCGAACGGGAAGAGCTCGGTGACAACGACGTCCGGCCGAACGGACCGGAACGCGTCGAGAAGCATGCACTTTCGCAGGTTCAGGCAATCGGCGCCGACCCGAGCGCCGGCCTCGTCGAGGAGCGTCGAAAAGTCGGTCCCGGCGGTCCGAACCGGCGGCAGCTGCACGAGCGCCGCCTCGCCGAGGGAGACGAGCGGCGCCGGCATGCCGCCGGAGACGAGCGTCGTCGGATGCCCGGCCCGCGCGAAGGCCCGCGCCAGCGCGGCCGCGCGGGTGAGATGACCGGCGCCGAGAAGATGCGTCACCGCGATGAGGACTTTCACGGGGGCGGCGGGCGGCCGAGGAGCGGCAGGAGCCCGGCACGGAGGCGCTCGGCGGCCCGATCCAATCCGCGCTCGGCGCGGACGAACTGCCGCGCCGCTTGCCCGAGCGCGCGGCGGCGGGGCGCGTCGCCGACGAGGCGGGCGAGCGCCTTCGCGAGGCCTAAGACATCGCCGGGCGCTGTCAGCTCGCCCGTCTCGCCGTGGCGGACGACGCTCGCGACGCCGCCATAGGCGCTCGCGAGAACCGGGCAGCCAAGCGCCTGGACCTCGAGGAATGCCATACCGTAGGCCTCGTTCACGGCTGGCCAGACGAAGAGATCGGCGGCGGCATAGAACCCCGCCAGCGATCCGCGGTCGTCGACGCGGCCGTGGAACCGCACATGGGGTGCCAAGTCGGCAAAAAGGGTCTCGACCTCGGGCCGGGCCTCGCCGTCGCCGACGACATCGAGCGTCCAGCCGCCGTCCGGCAGCCCGGCAAGAGCCGCGGCAAGCATCCGGTAGGACGCGAGCTTGTCGCCGTGCCGCATCATCGCGACGGTGAGGAGCCGCGCGACGCCCGCCCCTCCTGGCGTCGCCGTGGGCGGGTCGGACCACTCCTTGAGATCGATGAAGGGCGGCAGCTCGAGAAGCCGCTGTCCGTTGCGGCGATGCCGTTCGAGAGCCTCGCGATCGGCCTCGGTCATCACGAAGATCGCATCGGCGCGGTCGAGCGCCGCTTCGGCGCCGGCATGCGCCGCCGCCCAGGCGCCGCGGGCGCGTTTGCCGGCGCGCGAGGCCTCCGCCACAACATAGGGAATGCGCAAGGCGTCGGCGACCCGCGGACCGATCCAATCCGGTGCCTTGTAGTACAGATGATAGGTGAACCAGAGGCGTGGCCGATCGCCAGGGCGGGCGTTCGTCCAGCGCGCGACGAGGCGATCGGCCTCGGCGCCGCCGCTGCGGCGCATTTCATCCTGGAAGGCTGCGTCGCCGACCCGGTCCCAGCTGCGCAGCGCGCTCGCGAGCTCCGGGCGGAAGCCGGCGTTGCCGAGCGCCTTCAAGAGCAGGCGCGCCATGGTGCGGTCGCCGGAGGGCGCCGGATGGTCCGGGGCCTTCATCGGCGCATAGAACGCGACCGGCACCGCCTCGGACACGGCTCACGCCAGCTCCTTGACGACGGCCGCAGCGTCCGGCGGCGGGCGCAGCAGCGCCCGGAAGCGCCCCTCCAGGAGATCGATGGCGCCTGACGAGCCGAAATCCTGGCAAAGCCGGTCGTAGACGGCGCCGCCGAGAGCCGCGCGGCGACCGGGATCGCGGGCCAGGAGATTAATCGCGTTCGACAGCGCCTCCCATTCGCCCGGGGCGACGAGCTCGCCCTCGCGGCCCTGGCGAATGAACTCGGGGATGCCGGCAAATGCGGTCGCGACGATCGCGAGCCGCTGGCTTGCGGCCTCGAGCAAGACGTTCGGCAAGCCGTCGCGATCGCCCGAGGCCGCGGCTTTCGCCGGCAGCACGAAGAGATCGGCGTCGCGCAGGAGATCGATCACCTCGGGCTGCGGCCGGCCGCCGAGGAACGCGACCTTGCCGCCGATCCCGGCGGCCTCAGCGGCGCTCTTCAGCCGCTCCAGAAGCTCGCCGCCACCGACATGGGCGAAACGCCAATGCAGATCCGCCGGCAGCGCCGCCAAGGCGTCGAGGAGGTCGTCATAGCCCTTCTTCGCGACCGCCCGCCCGACCGAGACGATGCGGATCGGATCGGCCGGATCGGAGCCGTCCCGCGCCGGGCGGCGCTCGGGCGGCGCGGGGAAGCGGGCAAGGTCGAGGCCGTGATAGGCGAGCGCCACCCGGGCCGGCTCCGGGGCAAGCGCGCCGAGATGGCGCGCGCCTTCGCGCGTGCAGGTCACGCCCCACAGCGCGTCGGCGAGCTTCTCGCGCTTCTCCCAGGCCGGCGTCGTCCAGATATCCTTGGCATGGGCCGAGAAGGTCCAGGAGCGGCCGGTGAGGACGGCGGCGTACCGGACGACGGACGCCGGCGTGTGCAGATAATGGACGTGCAGATGGCCGATGTCGTCGCCGAGCTCGCGGGCGAGAACGAAGGCCTGTCCGAGCCGCCGCCCGCGGTTCGGCGTCGGGTCTCGCAGGAGATCGCGCCAGAACAGGTGCAGCAATCGCCGGATCCCGGGTTGCCGCAGGCTCCAGACGAGTCCCCGCAGCACGCGGAGCGGCTCCTGGTAGAGGTGTTCGGGCAAATAGCGCGCTCTCGCCCGGATGCGCGCGTGCATCGGGTGGATGTGCTTCTCGGTCGGATGCCGGAGCGACCAGATTTCGAGCGGAATGCCGCGCTCCTCGAGCGCCAGGAGCTCCTGCGCGATGAAGGTCTCGGACAGCCGCGGATAGCCCTTGACCACGACGGCGATCCGCCCGCCCGCGCCTCCGGCCCGCAT
>JAJKJG010000387.1 GCA_021154065.1 Methylobacterium sp. | reverse complement strand
GGGCCGCGCCAGGTTTGAGGGACCGCGCCATGGGCCGCTTTGCGATCGACGTCGAGGATGTCCGGCGCGCCGCCGCGACGATCGCCGGCCACGTCCTGCGCACGCCGCTCGTCTCGGCCCCGCGGCTGTCCGAGATCACCGGCGCGACGGTGTTCGTGAAGCACGAGAACATGCACCCGACCGGCGCCTTCAAGGAGCGCGGCGCGGTCAACAAGCTCGCGAGTCTTCGGCCGGAGGAGCGCCGGCGCGGCGTCATCGCCATGTCGGCCGGCAATCACGCCCAGGCGGTCGCCTACCACGCCAAGCGCCTCGGCATCCCGGCGACGATCGTCATGCCGGCCCTGACGCCGCTCGTGAAGGTCGAAAGCACGCGCGCCCATGGCGCCACCGTGGTCCTCGAGGGCGAGGGCCTCGCCGAGTCGGGCGAGCGGGCGCATGCCATCGCGAAGAGCGAAGGCCTCGCCTTCGTCCACCCCTACGACGATGCCCTGGTCATGGCCGGCCAGGGCACCGTCGCCCTCGAAATTCTCGCCGACAGCGCGGATCTCGACCAGCTCGTGGTGCCGATCGGCGGCGGCGGCCTGATCTCGGGCATCGCTGTCGCCGCCAAGGCCCTGCACCCGACGATCGAGATAATCGGCGTCGAGGCGACGCTCTATCCCTCCTTCTTCAATCTCATCCGCGGCGAGACGCGGCCGATCGGCGGCGCGACGCTTGCGGAGGGCATTGCGGTCAAGACCGTCGGCGAGCTGACCCTCCCGGTCGTGCGCGCTCTCGTCGACGACATCGTCCTCGTCGAGGAGGCGACGATCGAGCGCGCCGTCAACGCCTACGCGACGCTTCAGCGCACGATGGCCGAGGGCGCTGGCGCCGCCGGCCTTGCGGCGATGCTCGCGAGACCCGATCTCTTCCGTGGACGCAGGGTCGGCCTTGTCCTCTGCGGCGGCAACATCGACGCGCGGCTTCTCGCCTCCGTCATGGTCCGCGAGCTCGAACGGGAGGACCGGATCGCCTCGTTCCGCATCACCTCGCATGACCGGCCGGGCTTCCTCGGCCGCGTCGCGAGCCGGCTCGGCGCGCTCGGCGCGAATATCCTCGAGGTCTCGCATGGCCGCCTGTTCCTCGACGTGCCGGCAAAGGGGGTCACGATCGACGTGACGATCGAGACCCGCGGCGCCGGGCATACCGCCGAGATCCTCGCGGCGCTCACCGACGACGGGCTCGACCCGCAGCGCATCGATCACCGCGGCCTCTCCGAGACCGCCTATTGAAAGGCTTCGCCATGGCGAACGGATACGACACGCGGCCGAACTCGATGCCGCCCGCCGGCGGCTGGGTGCCGGCGGTGACGACCGAGGGCGTGCTCGGCCGCCGGATGTTCGGCTATCTCGTCGACCTCGTCATGATCGGCTTCCTGGCGCTGATCCTCGCGCTGTTCATCGGCTTTATCGGGCTCCTGACGCTCGGCCTCGGCTGGAGCTTGTTCGCGGTGCTGCCGTTCACCGGCATCATCTACAGCGCGATCACGCTCGGCGGCCCGCATCAGGCGACGATCGGCATGCGCATGATGGGGGTTCGGGCCATGGACGCCGCGACCGGCGGCCCGGTCGACCGCCTCACCGCCGCCGTGCACGCGCTTTTGTTCTACGTCGCCGCCACGACCTTCATCCTGTGGCTGGTCGACGTCGCGCTCGGGTTCCTGCGCCCGGACCGGCGGCTCGGCCACGACCTTCTCGTCGGCATCGTGCTGGCCCGCGCCGCCTGAGCGCCTGCGGCGCCGGAAGTGCTTGAGACCGTCTGGCGCAGTGCTACGTTTACGGCGGCGGTCCGCTTTGCCCAACGCTGCCGCAGCAGAGAAAGCGCGTGACGAGTCACCCCCGCGATACGCCCCAGTTCTACCTGACGGCGCCATCCCCCTGCCCCTACCTGCCGGGCAAGGAGGAGCGCAAGGTGTTCACGCATATCGTCGGCAAGCGCGCCCGGGAGATGAACGAGATCCTGACGCAAGGCGGTTTCCGGCGCTCGCAAACCATCGCCTATCGCCCCGCCTGCGAGGCTTGCCGCGCCTGCGTCTCGGTCCGGGTGGTGGTCGATGAGTTCGAGCCCTCGGGCAACATGCGCCGGGTCTTGCGCCTGAACCGCGACCTCGTCGGCGGCGCGGCGCCGAACCGCCCGTCCTCGGACCAGTACTCGCTCTTCCGCCGCTATCTCGATTCGCGCCATGCCGACGGCGGCATGGTCGACATGACGGTGCTCGACTACGCGATGATGGTCGAGGACAGCCACGTCGAGACCCGGGTCGTCGAATACCGCCGGCGCGGGCCGGACACGGCGATCAACGGCCGCGGCCGCGGCGACGTCCTCGCCGTGTGCCTCACCGACGTGCTCGGCGACGGCCTCTCGATGGTCTACTCCTTCTACGATCCCGAGGAGGACCACCGCAGCCTCGGCACCTTCATGATCCTCGACCACATCACCCGCGCCCGGGCGATGGGCCTGCCCTATCTCTATCTCGGCTACTGGGTCGATGGCTCGCCGAAGATGGACTACAAGGCCCGCTTCCGCCCGCAGGAGCGGCTCATGCCGCAGGGCTGGGCGCGGGTGGAGTAGGCGGCCGGGGGCTTAAGCGCTCACTCCGGTCCGCGGCCGTAGCGGCGATCGAAGTCGCGCGAAATCACCCATGCAAGCAGGAGAAGAAGGCCCGCGATGACCAGCGCCGTCGCAGGGACCCCCCAGACGATCCACTCCTTTTCCGTCATTTCAATCCTCGCTCTTGAGGAGGCGCAACGGGAGATGCGCGATGAGATGTAGGACGATCCCAACTGGAATCCAAATCCAGCGCACGTTCTCGAGCGAGGTGACACCCGGAATCACGAATGCGGCACCGACAACCGCGAGCGAGAGCGTGTTGAGGGAGGAGGCAATGAGCTTGAGATGCTCGTTCGTCCGCTTCGCTCTGAGCTTGCGGGCTGAGCCCTCTGGATCGACCTCCGTCACCCCGCTCACCCGAACTTGTTGTTCTTCGGGAACCCTTTCATCGGCAGCCTCCCGGCCTCGGCGCGATTGCCGAGCCAGTCCTTGAGGTCGGCGGCCTCGATGGTCCAGGTGCGGCCGGACGTATCCTTCCACGTCAGGCCGTCCTTCAAGGCAAAGACCTTGGCGTCGGAGACGCCGCCGTCGCGGTAGCGCTGCAGGCGCACGCCCTTGCCGCGGACCATTTCCGGCAGCTGCTCCACCGGAAAGAGCAGGAGCTTGCGGTTCTCGCCGACGATCGCGACGTGGTCGCCGGCGGCCTCGACCGCGACCGCGAGCCGCGCCTTGCCGTCGACGCTCATGACGTTGCGGCCTTTGCGGGTGTTGGCGATCGCGTCGTCCGCCGGGACAATGAAGCCGCGCCCTTCCGAGCTCGCGAGCAGCAGCTTCATGCCAGGCCGGTAGGGGACGGCCGCGACGATGTCGGCGCCGTCGTCGAAATCGACCATGAGGCGGATCGGATCGCCGAAGCCGCGCCCGCCGGGCAGCTTCGCGGCCTCGACCGTGAACACCTTGCCGTTCGAGGCGACGACGAGGAGCTTTGCCGTGGTCTCGGTGAAGAACGAGGTTTTGAGCCCGTCGTCGCCCTTGAACTGGACGCCCGAAAGGTCGGCGACGTGGCCCTTCAAGGCGCGGATCCAGCCCTTCTGCGACACGATCACGGTGATCGGCTCGCGCTCGACCATCGCCTCGGCGAAATCGATCTCGGAGGTGTCCGGCGCCTCCTCGAAGGTGGAGCGGCGGCGCCCGAGCGGCGTGTCCGGCCCGAAGGTCTTCTTCACCTCGCGGACCTGCCAGGCGACGGTCTTCCACTGTGTCGCCGGCGAGGCGAGGAGCTCCTCGACCTGCTCCTTCTCCTTCGTGAGCTCTTCCAGCTCGCGCTTCAGCTCCATCTCCTCGAGCTTGCGCAGGCTGCGCAGCCGCGTATCGAGGATCGCGTTCGCCTGCATCTCGGTGAGGCGGAAGACGCGCATCAGCTCCTGCTTCGGCTCGTCCTTCTCGCGGATGATCTTGATGACCCGGTCGAGGTCGAGATAGACGATCAAGAGGCCGCGCAGGATCTCGAGGCGCTTGTCGATCGCGGCGAGGCGGTGGCGCGAGCGCCGGATCAGCACCTCGCGGCGATGGTCGAGCCATTCGCGCAGGCATTCGGCGAGGCCGAGCACCTTCGGCACCTTGCCGCCCGAGAGCACGTTGACGTTAAGCGGAATGCGGCTCTCGAGCTCGGTGAGCCGGAACAGCGATTCCATCAGCACGACCGGATCGACGGTGCGGGCGCGCGGCTCGAGCACGATGCGCACGTCCTCGGTCGACTCGTCGCGCACGTCGGCAAGCAGCGGCAGCTTCCGCTCGGCGAGGAGCTCGGCCATCTTCTCGATCAGCCGCGCCTTCGGCAGCCCGTACGGGATCTCGGTGACGACGATGTTCCAGGTGCCGCGGCCGCTCGCCTCCTTGGCCCAGCGCGCCCGCACCCGGAACGAACCGCGTCCGGTGCGGTAGGCCTCGGCGATCGACGCCTTCGGCTCGACGATGACGCCGCCGGTCGGGAAATCGGGCCCGGGCACGAAGTTGAGGAGCTGCTCGGTCGTCGCCTTCGGATGCGAGATCAGGTAGAGCGCCGCGTCGCACAGCTCGGCGGCGTTGTGCGGCGGGATCGACGTCGCCATGCCGACCGCGATCCCCTGCGAGCCGTTGGCGAGGAGGTTCGGGAAGGCCGCCGGGAGCACGACCGGCTCCTCCTCCTGGCCGTCGTAATTCGGGCGGAAATCGACCGCGTCCTCCTCGAGGCCTTCGAGGAGGAGCCGCGCGACCTCGGTCATGCGCGCTTCGGTGTAGCGCTGGGCGGCGGGGTTGTCGCCGTCGATGTTGCCGAAATTGCCCTGCCCGTCGACGAGCGGATAGCGCTGCGCGAAATCCTGCGCCAGGCTCACGAGCGCGTCGTAGATCGCGGCGTTGCCGTGCGGATGGAACGAGCC
>JAJKJG010000386.1 GCA_021154065.1 Methylobacterium sp. | reverse complement strand
TCGACCTCGACGATGATCCCGCCGACCCCGTCGACGAGGAGCGTCGCGCCGACGAGGTCCGGCGCGACCGCGTGGACGCTGCGGTCGAAGAAGTTCCTGGAGAGGCGTGCGGGGCGGGGCATGGGCGTTGCGCTCGGTAGCCGGAACCAAGCGCAGGATCAAAGGATCACAGGCGAGGCTCGCCGCGATCGCCCGCGTGCAACCTTGCCCTACCTTGGCCGTTGATGACGACGGACAAGCGGAGAGATTCAACATGGACGCCACCACCTATAGCGCGCTCGGGCAGCCCGGCGTCGGCTTCTTCATGGCCATCATCATCGGCGCCCTGGCCGGATGGCTGGCGGAGAAATTCACCAGCTCCAACATGGGCCTGTTCGCCAACATCATCATGGGGATCATCGGCGCGGTCGTCGGCAACTTCCTCGCCCGGCTGCTCGGCATCTACGTCGTCGGCTTCTGGGGCAACCTGATCTCCGCGACCGTCGGCGCCATCCTCGTCATCGTGGTCTATCGGGCCATCGCCGGGCGTCGAACGAGCTATTAGCCGAGCGTCGTCCATGCCGCCCCGCCGTTTGCACTGAGCCGCGGCAGGTCTTAAGTCACCCCTGCCGCGGCTCTTGCAGCGTCGCGGCCGGGGTTTTTGATGGCCGTTGTTCTCGACCTCCTGACGAAAGACGCCCGGCCGCGTCACCCCGAGAAAGCGCACCGGCCGGACCAGCCCATCCTTCGCAAGCCCGATTGGATCCGCGTCAAGGCGCCGGGCTCCCCCGCCTGGGCCGAGACGAACCGGATCGTGCGCGAGAACAAGCTCGTCACCGTCTGCGAGGAGGCGGGCTGCCCGAACATCGGCGAATGCTGGGAGAAGAAGCACGCCACCTTCATGGTCATGGGCGACACCTGCACGCGGGCCTGCGCCTTCTGCAACGTCAAGACCGGCCTGCCGGGCGCGCTCGACCGGGAAGAGCCGGAGCATGTCGCGATCGCGGTCGAGAAGCTCGGACTGTCGCATGTCGTCGTGACCTCCGTCGACCGGGACGATCTTGCGGACGGCGGCGCCGGACATTTCGCGCAGGTCATCCGAGCCATCCGGGCGCGCTCCCCGATCACGACCATCGAGGTGCTGACACCAGATTTCCTGAGGAAAGACAGAGCTTTGGAGGTTGTCGTTGAAGCGAAGCCCGATGTCTTCAACCACAATCTCGAGACGGTGCCGTCGAAGTATCTGACCGTTCGCCCCGGGGCGCGCTATTTCCACTCGGTCCGGCTGCTCCAGCGCGTGAAGGAGCTCGATCCGGCGATGTTCACGAAGTCCGGCATCATGGTCGGCCTGGGCGAGGAGCGGAACGAGGTGCTCCAGCTGATGGACGATCTGCGCTCCGCGGAGGTCGATTTCCTGACCGTCGGCCAGTACCTTCAGCCGACGCGGAAGCACCACCCGGTGGTTCGTTTCGTGCCGCCGGAGGAGTTCAAGGGCTACGAGACCACCGCCTACGCCAAGGGCTTCCTTCTCGTCTCGGCAACGCCGCTGACCCGCTCCTCCCATCACGCCGGCGACGATTTCGCCAAGCTGAAGAGCGCCCGCGCCGTCCAGCTCCGGCGCTGACGGCAAGCTCCATGCCGTCGTTCCGCACCACGCGGCCGGTGAGGCACACGCCGTCTCAGATGTTCGAGCTCGTCGCCGATGTCGAGCGCTATCCGGAATTCCTGCCGCTCTGCGAAGGCCTCAAGGTGCGCCGCCGGGTCGCGAGCGGGGACGGGGTGGAGAGCCTCGTCGCCGAGATGCGGGTCGGGTACAAGAAGATCCACGAGTCCTTCACGTCGCGGGTGACCCTCGACCGGACGCGGCACCGCATTCTCGTCGAGTATGTCGACGGTCCCTTCAGCTTCCTCGAGAACCGCTGGAATTTCCGCACCGCTCCGGCCGGCTGCGAGGTCGAGTTCTTCATCAACTATGAATTCAAGAGCTTCGCGCTCGGGCTCCTCATGGGCGCGGTGTTCGACAAGGCGTTCAGAAGCTTCGTCGAGGCGTTCGAGGACCGGGCGGACGAGATCTATGGCCAAGCGCGCGTCGCGCGTGCCTAATCCTCGCGGACGGCTTGCTCCAGGAGCGCGAGCGCATCCTCAACCGCCGCCATGCGGACGGCGCCGCGGCCGAGGTCGCCATAGCGGCGCTCCAGGTGCTCGGTCGCGCCGCCGGCGGTCGCGAGCCCGAAATGGACGAGCCCGACCGGCTTCGTCGCGGTCGCGCCGCCGGGGCCGGCAACGCCGGTGATCGACACCGCGACCTGCGCCTCGGATCGGCCGAGCGCGCCCTGCGCCATCGCTCGCGCCACCGGCTCGCTCACCGCGCCGTGCTCGGCGATGGTCAGGCTCGACACGCCGAGAAGGCCGGTCTTTGCCGCGTCCGAATAGGTCACGTAGCCACGCTCCACGACATCGGAGGAGCCAGGGATCTCGGTCAGGAGGCCGGCGACGAGGCCCCCGGTGCAGGACTCCGCGGTCGCGATGCGCCAGCCCTTCGTCCGGTAGGCGTCGAGGAGAGCGGCCGCGCGCTCAAGGAGGGCAGGGGGGAACATCAGGCGCGCTCCGCAGGCAGCCGAAGCGTCGCCACCGCCTGCGCCGCGAGGCCTTCCCCGCGGCCGATGAAGCCGAGGCGCTCGGTCGTGGTCGCCTTCACGGAGACGGCCCCGATCGGCACCCGGGCGATCGCCGCGATGGTCGCTCGGATGAGGTCCCGCCAGGGGCCGATCCGGGGCTCTTCGCACAGCACCGTCGCGTCGAGGTTGTCGATGAGCCCACCCCTCGCGCTCACGCGCTCGGCCGCGAAGGCGAGAAAACGCTCGGACGAGGCCCCGCGCCATTGCGGATCGCTCGGCGGGAAAAACATCCCGATATCGCCCTCCGCCAGCGCACCGAGCACCGCGTCGGTCAGTGCGTGCAGCACGACGTCGCCATCGGAATGGGCGACGACGCCCCTCTCGGCCGGGATCCGCACCCCGCCGAGCCAGACGTGGTCGCCATCGGTGAAGGCATGAACGTCGAACCCCGAGCCGACACGCATCATCCAGTTTCCGCCCGACCCGCCGAGACGCCGCTCGGCGGCGGCGAAATCCGCCTCGAGCGTGAGCTTCACATTGGCCGGCTCGCCCTCGAACACCGTGACCGAGAGACCGGCCCATTCGGCGAGCGCGCCATCGTCGGGACACCCGACATGACCGTCCTTCGCCGCCCGGCGATGCGCGTCGAGGAGCGCAGCGAACCTGAACGATTGCGGGGTCTGGACGGCGCGAAGCCGGGCGCGATCCGGCGTGTCGACGACCTCTTCGCGATCGTTCACCACCTTGATCGTGTCCGTGGGAGCGACGCCTGGGACCGCCGCACCGTGCGCGCGGCCGGCGGCGATCGCCCGCTCGAAGAGCTCCGCGCTCGCGAAGGGGCGGGCGGCGTCGTGGATGAGCACGAGGTCGGGGGCCCGGTCGACGAGGGCCTCCAGACCGCGATGGACCGATTCCTGGCGCGTTCCCCCACCGGAAACCGGCGGCAGGAGCTTGCCGGGCGTTGTCTGGAGACCCGGAACGGCGTCCTCGAACCGCGGCCGATCGTCCGGGTGGATGACCGGCAGGACGTAGTGGACGAGCGGCGCCGTCAGGAGCTTCTCGATCGCATGAACGATGACAGGTTTGCCCGCCAAAGCTCTGTATTGCTTCGGAATCTCGCCGCCGATCCGCGAGCCTCGGCCGGCGGCGACGACGACGGCGGCAACCGACATTGATTGACTCGCAGCGAGAGAACTCGGCCGAACTCTTATGTGGGTTACGGCTTTGCGGCAATCGCGCCGCTTGCCGATCAGGCGCCGGTTGGCTAATTCGTAGGCAACATGCCAGGTGAACATAATTTAAGCGGCGGCGGAATCTCGGTCGGGAACGTAGGCCTCGACGGCAGGGCCGTCATGGCGCCTCTCTCCGGGGTGACCGACGTGGCGTTCCGGCGCATCGCCCGACGTTTCGGCGCCGGGGCCGTCGTCTCGGAGATGGTCGCGTCCGACGACTACGTCCGCGGCGCCGCCGAGGCGCGCCTGAGGGCGGAGGGCGAGGGGGTTGCCCCCCATATCGTCCAGCTCGCGGGCTGCGATCCTTACTGGATCGGAGAGGCGGCGCGTGTCGCCGAAGCGAACGGTGCGGCGGTCATCGACATCAACATGGGCTGCCCGGCGAAAAAGGTCACGGGCGGCTATGCCGGCTCGGCGCTGATGCGCGATCTCGACCTGGCGCGAAGGCTTGTCTTCGCGGCTGTCTCGGCCTGCGCGGTGCCGGTCACGGTGAAGATGCGGCTCGGCTGGGACGAGGATCGCATCAACGCGCCCGAGCTGGCCGGCCTCTGCGAAGCGCTCGGCGTCAAGGCGGTCACGGTGCATGGCCGCACCCGCCAGCAATTCTACAAGGGCCGCGCCGATTGGACGCGCATCGCCGAGGTCGTGGCGGGCTCAGGGATCCCGGTGATCGCCAACGGCGACGTCGCCTCGATCGAGGACGCCGCCGCCTGCCTGTCGGCGTCCGGAGCCGCCGCCGTGATGATTGGCCGGGCCGCCGTCGGCCGGCCATGGCTCGTCGGGCAGATCGCCGCCGCCCTCGACGGAAGATGCGTCCGCGAGCCATCGGACGACGAGAAAACCGAAGCCGCGATCGAGCATTACCAGGGGCTCCTGTCGCTCTTCGGGCGGGATATCGGCCTGCGCCATGCGCGCAAGCACCTGGCCGCCTACGCCGACGCGGCGCGCGAGGCCGGGGCAGGGGTCGGCGAAACCCATCGCCTGACCCTCGTGACCACGACCGAGCCGGGGGTTGCGATCGCCATCCTGCGGCGTCTCTACGAGCCCGCCGGCGACAGGCGGGCGGCGGCATGACCGCGCCGACGAGCGACTTCATCATCAACGCGCTGCCGCTTCCGGTCCTCACCGTCGGGGCGGATGGGGCGATCCTGCACGCCAACATGGCGGCCGAGACCTTCCTCGACCTGTCGCTGCGGGTCATGCAGCGCCAGAAGCTGACCGAGATCGTCCCGTTCGGCTCGCCCATCCTCGGCCTCATCGACGAGGTGCGGCGGCGCGGCGCGAGCGTCAGCGAGTACCGCGTCGACCTCGGCGGGCCGCGGCTCGGCGGCGAGCGCATCGTCGACGTCTTCGCGACGCCGCTCGGCGAGGACAGCGACATCGTCGTGCTGACCCTCCAGGAGCGCACCATCGCCGACAAGATGGACCGTCAGCTCACCCACCGCAGCGCCGCGCGCTCGATCACGGCGCTCGGCGCCATGCTGGCGCACGAGATCAAGAACCCGCTGTCGGGCATCCGCGGCGCGGCGCAGCTCCTCGAGCAATCGGCCGACGAGAGCGACCGGGTGCTGACCCGCCTGATCTGCGACGAAGCCGACCGGATCGTGCGTCTCGTCGAGCGGGTCGAGCTGTTCGGCGACGAGCGCCCGGTCGAGCGCGGCGCGGTCAACGTGCACGGGGTGCTCGACCACGTGAAGCACCTCGCCCAGTCCGGGTTCGGCCGGCACATCCACTTCGTCGAGAACTACGACCCGTCGCTGCCGCCGGTCATGGGCAACCGCGACCAGCTCGTCCAGGTCTTCCTCAACCTCGTGAAGAACGCCGCCGAAGCCATCGGCGGCGATGCGTCCGGCGCCGAGATCGTGCTCGCGACCGCCTTCCGGACCGGTATCAGGCTGCAGATTCCGGGCTCGCGCGAGCGCGTCAGCCTGCCGATCGAGATGACGGTGTGCGACAACGGCCCCGGCGTGCCGCTCGACCTCCTGCCCGACCTGTTCGACCCGTTCGTCACCACCAAGGCCCAGGGAAGTGGCCTCGGACTTGCCTTGGTGGCGAAGATCGTCGGCTACCACGGCGGGATCGTCGAATGCGACCCCGCGCCGCGCCGAACCACGTTCCGCGTCCTCCTGCCGATGTACAGCGCCCGCGACGGGCGCGGCGCCGACATCGAGAGCCAACAGATCGAGACCTAGATCCATGCCGAACGGACATATCCTCGTCGCCGACGACGACGCCGCCATCCGGACCGTGCTCAACCAGGC
>JAJKJG010000385.1 GCA_021154065.1 Methylobacterium sp. | reverse complement strand
CCCGCCGCTCGCCTCCGCGAGGGCCGCGAGATCGCGCTCGACCCGCGCCCGCTCGGCTGCGAGGCGGGCCAGGCGCTCGCTCTCCTCGCGCCGCGTGCGCTAGATCGCGGCCTGGCGCGCGTTCACGTCCGAGACCTGCGCCTGGAGCTGCGCCAGCTCGGCTTCGACGACCGAAAGCTCGTCCTCGGCGCCGCGCAGGCGCGCCTCGGCCTCGGCCTTGGCTTCGGCGCTGCCGCCGTCCCTCTGGCTCAGCTCCTCGCTTTCCGCCTTGAGGCGGGCGATGGTCGCCGCGGCGTCGGCCTGGGCGGCGGTCTGGCGGGCGATGTCGCGCTCGAGCTCGGCGAGGTGGCGCTCGAGCTCGGCGAGCCGCTCCCTCGCGCGGCGCTCCTCGGCTTCGAGCTCGTTGCGGGCATGGTTGAGCCTCTGCAGCGCGGCCGCCGCGGCGGCCTCGCCCTCGCGCAAGGCCGGAAGGGCATGCGCCGCGACCGCCTGGGCCGTCGCCGCATTCGCCTGCTCGGCCTGGGCGTCCGCGACGGCCTTCAGGTCCTCGGCGGCTTGGCGCTCGGCGGCGGCGACCTGCTCGCGCGCCTCGGCATGGCCGATCGCGTAGACCAGCGCCTCCAGGCGCCGGATCTCGGCCGAGATATTCTTGTAGCGCGAGGCCTGGCGGCCCTGCTTCTTCAGGCTGTCGACCTGGACCTCGAGCTCGCGCAGGACGTCCTCGACCCGCAGCAGGTTGTCGTCGGCGGCCTTGAGGCGCAGCTCCGCCTCGTGGCGGCGGGCATGCAGGCCGGCGATGCCGGCCGCGTCCTCGAGGATGCGGCGGCGCGCCTGCGGCTTTGCGGCGATGATCTCGCTGATCTGGCCCTGCCGGACGAGCGCCGGCGAGCGCGCCCCGGTGGCGGCGTCGGCGAACAGCAGCTGCACGTCGCGGGCCCGCACCTCGCGGCCGTTGATGCGGTAGGTCGAGCCCTCCTCGCGCTCGATGCGGCGCGAGACGTCGAGCTGCGTCGCGTCGTTGAACGCCGCCGGCGCCTTGCGCTCCTCGTTGTCGATCGCGAGGTGCACTTCGGCCGTGTTGCGCGACGGCCGGTTCGCCGAGCCGGCGAAGATCACGTCGTCCATGCCGGAGGCGCGCATGCTCTTGTGCGAGGTCTCGCCCATGACCCAGCGCAGCGCCTCGACGAGGTTCGACTTGCCGCAGCCGTTCGGCCCGACGACGCCGGTGAGCCCCGGCTCGATGATGAAATCGGTCGGCTCGACGAAGGATTTGAAGCCGACGAGGCGAAGGCGCGTGAGCTTCACGGGCCCTCCCCTTCCCCCTCTCCCGCTTGCGGGAGAGGGCCGGGGTGAGGGGAGGATTGAGCGCGCCGCGCCCTCACCCGGTCTGCTTCGCAGACTCGACCTCTCCCGCAAGCGGGAGAGGTGAAGGCGCTAAACCCCGAGCAAGGGCTTGAGGATCTTCTCGAGCTCGTCAATCGACATGTTCCCGCTGACGCGCTGGCCGTTGATGAAGAAGGTCGGGGTCGAGCTGACCTTGAACTTCTCCTCGCCGCGTTTGCGCACCGCGTCCACAGCGTCATAAAGCTTCGAATCCTGCAAGCAGCTCTCGAATTTTTCCTTGGAAAACCCGGCCTGGCGCATCATCTGCTGCAGTGCGTCGAGGGGCTTCTTCGAGAACGCCCAGGCGCTCTGCTGATCGAACAGGAGGTCGGTGATCGGATAGTATTTCGCCTCGCCGTCGCAGCGCGCCAGCATGAAGCCGGCCTTGGCGAGCGGGTCGAGCGGGAACTCGCGCAGGATGAAGCGCACCTGCCCGGTGTCGATGTAGCGCTTCTTCAGCTCCGGCCAGGTGTCCTTGTGGAACGCCGCGCAATGCGAGCAGGTGAGCGAGGCGTACTCGACGATCGTGACCTTGGCGTTCGCCGGCCCGAGCGCCACGTCGCCGAGGGGGCCGGCCGCCGCGAGCTCGTCGGGCGAGACGTTCTGCGCCAGCGCCGGAAACGCCGGCAGGAGCGCGGCCGCGGCGGCGGCCGAGCCGAGGAGAACGAGGGCCTCGCGGCGGGTGATCATGGATGGGGCTCCGGGAAGGACGACGGTTGCCCCTCGGTTAAGACCTCGGGCAAAATGTGGCAAGGCGCGCCGGCTCACGCCTTCGTGCGAGCGCCGGCGACGACGGCGCCGCCGAGCCGCGTCAGCGCCTCGCGCAGCGGCTCTTCCGCGATGCCGGCGGTCGTCTCGGCGAGTTTTTCGCGGTCTTCGTCCGAGAGCTTGGGCGCTGGCGTCCGAGCCGGCTTGGGCCGGGGCACCGGGCCCTGCTTGAGGACCAGCCGGCCGACGCAGCGCCAGCCGTAATGGGCGTTGATGCGCTCGATGAGGAGCGGCGCGAGGTGCTGCAGCTCGAGCGCGAAGGCGCTCTCGACGCGCACGATCAGCGCCGCCGGCTCCGGCCGCGCGTCGGGATCGGGCCGCCCGCGGCGCGGCCATTCGAGCCGAACCGGGCGCGAGAACGTCGCCAGCCGGTCGCCGGCGATCTCGGGCCAGGCCGTGATCACGTCTGAGGCCGCAAAGCCCTGCGCGCGGAGCGCCGGACCGAGGCAGCTGTCGATGAAATCGGCGAGGGGCTTCGGACGGGCCATCGGTTCGTTCTGGAGAAAGCCGAGCGCCGCCTTGGATCGCCGGCGCCGGCTCGCTATCGAGGCGCATGCTAGCGGTTCCGCCTCCCGCCTCAAAGCCCGAAGCCGGCGAGCTTCTCGCCTGGTACGACCGGCACCGCCGCGACCTGCCCTGGCGCGCCAAGGCCGGCGTGCCACCCGACCCGTACCGCGTCTGGCTGTCGGAGATCATGCTGCAGCAGACGACGGTTGCCGCCGTGAAGCCCTTCTACGAGCGCTTCCTGCAGCGCTTCCCGACGGTCGCAAGGCTCGCCGAGGCGCCGGTCGAAGAGGTGATGCAGGCCTGGGCCGGGCTCGGCTATTACTCGCGCGCCCGCAACCTCCATGCCTGCGCCAAGGCCGTCGCCGAGGGCCACGGCGGACGCTTCCCCGACACCGAGGCGGGCTTGCGGCGCCTCCCCGGCATCGGCGCCTACACGGCGGCGGCGATCGCGGCGATCGCGTTTGATCGCCCCGCCGCCGCGGTCGACGGCAATGTCGAGCGCGTGGTGTCGCGGCTGTTCCTCGTCGAGACGCCGCTGCCGAAGGCAAAGCCGGCGATCCGCGACCTCGCCGAGGCGCTCGTGCCGGCCGGGCGGCCCGGCGATTTCGCGCAAGCCCTCATGGACCTCGGCGCGACGATCTGCACGCCGAAGCGCCCGGCCTGCGCCATCTGCCCATGGCTCGGCGCCTGCCGGGGGCGCGCGGCGGGCGTGCAGGAGACGCTGCCGCGCAAGGCCCTGAGGGCGGAAGGCGTGCTGCGCCGCGGCGCCGCCTTCGTGCTGCTGCGCTGCGACGACAGCGTGCTGCTGCGGACGCGGCCGCCGTCGGGCCTTCTCGGCGGCATGGACGAGGTCCCGACGAGCCAATGGTCGCCGGATTACGACGCCGCGAAGGCGCTGCGCGATGCGCCGCTCGAGGCCGGCTGGCAGCGGCTCCCGGGCCTCGTCCACCACACCTTCACGCATTTCCCGCTCGAGCTGACGGTGCTCGTCGCGACGGTCGCGGCCGGAACGCCGGCGCCGGCCGGAATGCGCTTCGCGCCGCGCCGCGCGCTCGCCGGGGCGGCGCTGCCCGGCGTCATGCGCAAGGTGCTGGCGCATGCCGACGTCGCTCCGGCCACACCGGCGCCCCGGCGGGGGTGACCCGCATCACATTCGGCCGCGCCTCGCCATGGTCTTGTGAGGGCTGAGCCCGCGTCAGGCGGGTC
The DNA here is from genome assembly GCA_021154065.1 of Methylobacterium sp. Next base: position 3,581 of record JAJKJG010000385.1, on the reverse strand, counting down.
GATCACCCATGGAGAGCACGATGTCATTCACGACCACGATGGCGGCGCCGGAAGCGGCGGGCGCGAGCGCCGCAAGCGGGCTGCGCTGGATGCTCGCCGCTTGCACAAACGGCTTTCGCGCCTGGTCGGCGGGGCTGGAGCGGCGCCGGACGCAGCGGCTGCTGGCGAGCCTCGACGACCGTACGCTCAGGGATATCGGCCTCGCGCGGTCGGACGTCATGTGCTGGACCGGGGCTCTGCGGCCTGGGCAATAGCTCCGCCGGCAGCCCCGCGGCTTGCGATCGGCGCATTTCGCGCCGTCCGGGGCGCGAAACCGGGACGACAACACCCGGAAACATTTCGCGCCTAAGGCTCGTCGCGCGGTCAAGCCGGCGCGGACGCTGCTCGCTGCCCGCCGATTCGCAAACACCGATCGATTTGACGGGCCGGGGGGCCGAGGCGTCGAGGAGGCGCCTGTCATGCAGGAGACATCGACACTTCCGGCCATTCTGGCCGCCAACCCGTTCTTTCGGGACCTCGGAGTCGCGACGATCGCCGCCATCGCGGCGCTGTGCCGGACGTGCCGGCTCGGCGCCGAGGAGCTGCTCTTCCAGAAGGGCGATCCGGGCGACGCGCTTTTCGCCGTGCGCCGCGGGCAGGTCCGCATCTCGACCGGCACCGATGCCGGCAAGCGGCTGACCCTCAACATCCTCGGCTCGGGCGACGTGTTAGGCGAAATCGCCCTGCTCGACGGGCGGCCGCGCACCGCCGAAGCGCGCGCGCTCGAGCCGACCGAGCTGTTCACGCTCCGCCGGCCCGACTTCCTGCGGTTTCTCGAGCAGAACCCGGCGGTCGCCATCAAGGTCGTCGAGCTCCTGTGCGAGCGGGTGCGCTGGATGAGCGATCGCGTCGAGGAGACCGCGCTCTTGCCGGTCGAAGCCCGGCTCGCCCGGCGCGTCGTGATGCTGGCGCAGGACTACGGCGCCGATCTCGCGATCTCGCAGGAGGAGCTCGCCCAGTTCGTCGGCGCGGCGCGCGAGAGCGTCAATCGCCAGCTCCAGGAATGGAAGCGCGACGGCCTCGTGATGCTGGCGCGCAGCCGGATCCGCCTTCTCGACCCGAAGCGCCTGTCGGCGCTGTGCCAGGCGGACGCGGCCTGACCGGGCGTGCCGCTTGGAAGAGGTGCAGCCATGTTCAAGATCATCGCCAGCGTCGCATCGATCCTCGGGGTTTGCGCCGCGCTTTCGCTCGCGGCGCCGCCGGCTACGGCGCAAGCCGTCGCCGGCTGCAGCGTCGTCGCGCTGACCGATCCTCCCCGCGACGTGCTGCGGTGCCGCGGCGGGCTGACGATCGAGGCCGAAAAGGACACGCGCTACCGCCTCGTCGACAACGACCGGAACGGGGCGCCGGAAGCCGCGGAGGTCAGCGCCCGCGCGCTCCTCATCGACCTGCAGCCCGGCCGCCGCGGCAGCTTCCAGGTGCTGACGCCGCACGCCATCGCCTCCGTGCGGGGCACGATCTACGCCGTCGACGTGCAGGGCGGCCGGACCTCGGTCTTCGTCGCCCGCGGCCGCGTCGCGGTCCGGCATCGCGAGCCCTTGCCGTCCGTCATGCTCGGCGCCGGCCAGGGTGTCGACGTCGTGCCTGGGCAGCCCCTGGACGTGAAGACCTGGGGCGCGGAACGGGCCGCCGGAATGCTCGCCCGCTTCGGCCGCTGATGATCGCGCGGCTGCGCTCCTGGCGGACCGCCGTCGCGCTCGCGGCGGTCGCGGCGGCGGGCGCCTGGGGGCTGTTCCTCGGCCTGTGGCATCTGCACGGACGCGGTTCGATCCTCGACCGCATCGAGGCGCCGCTGCAGGACTGGCGGCTCCTGATCGCCGGGCCGCGGGCGGCGCCCGACGGCGTTGTCATCGTCGCCATCGACGAGGAGACGGTGCGGCGCGCCGGCGCCTACCCGCTGCCGCGCGCCCTGCTCGCCAGGATCGTGCGCCGGCTCGCCGACGACGGCGCGAAAGCGATCGCGCTCGACATGCTGTTCCTCGAGCGCGGGCCGGGCGAGGCGGACGCGGAGCTCGCCGCGGCGCTCCGCTCTACGCCTGCGGTGATCGGCGCCGCGGCGCTCTTCCCGCGCACCGATGCTTTCGCTGAGACGCGCCTCGGCGGCGGCCGCTCGGCGCCGCTGCCGGTTGCCGAGCGCGTCCTCTGGCCGGTATCGCCGCTCGCCGGGGCGGCCGCGGTCGGCCTCGTCAACATCACGGCCGATCACGCCGGCACGCCGCGCTACGTGCCGCTGCTGATCGCGTCGGGCGCCGACCTCCTGCCGTCCTTCGTCCTGCGCACGGCCGCGGTCGCGGCGGCAGCCGAGCCGGAACTCGAAGCCGACGCCGTCCGCATCGGCCCATCACGGACGAGCGTCGACTTTGGCTACCACCTGCCGCTGCGCTTCTACGGTCCGCGCGGCACCGTCGCGACGGTGAGCGCCCAGGCGGTCCTCGACGCCGACGCCGACGCCGGCGCGGCGGTGCGCGGGCGTGTCGTGGTGGTCGGCGCGACCGCGATCGGCACCGCCGACACTTTCGCGACGGCGTTCGATCCGGTGCTGCCGGGCGTCGAGCTCGTCGCCACCGGCATCGCCCACCTCGTCGCCGGCAAGGGGCTGGTGCGCAACGGCGCGACGCGCCGGCTCGACCTTGCGGCGAGCGTCGCCCTCCCGATCCTGACGGTCCTCGCCTTCACGCTGCGGCGCGTCGGGCTTGGGGTCGCGCTCTGCGCCGTGCCGTTCGTCCTCTGGTTCGCCTTCGCGACCGTGGCGTTCAGCCGCGACTACTGGTTCGCGATGGCGGTGCCGCTTGCCGCGACGCTGCCGCCGGCGCTCGTCTTCGGCGCCGTCCGGCTGTGGCTCGAGCAGCGCAGCAAGCGCCGCGTGCTGGTTCAGCGCGAGGCGCTTCGGCGCTTTCACGCGCCGGCGATCGCCGAGAAGCTCGCCGTCACGCCGGAGTTCCTGCAGGAGCCCGTGCAGCAGCATGCGGCGGTGCTCTTCGTCGACCTGTCGGGCTTCACCGGCCTGAGCGAGCAGCTCGGCCCGCACGGCACCCGCACCCTGCTGAAGGCGTTTCATTCGCTCGTCGAGGAGGAGGCGACGCGGCGCGACGGCTTCGTCCTCAGCTTCATGGGCGACGGCGCGATGCTGCTCTTCGGCCTGCCGGCGCCGAAGCCCGACGACGCGCTGCGCGCCGTCGAGGCGGCGCTGAGCCTCGCGGCGGCGCTGCGCGCCTGGATCGCCGAGCGCGCGCCGGGCGACGGGCGCGAGCTCGGCGCCCGCATCGGGCTGCACTACGGGCCGGTCGTGCTGTCGCGGCTCGGGCCCGATACGCACCAGCACATCACCGCGAGCGGCGACACGGTCAACGTCGCAAGCCGCCTGCTCGAGGTCGCCGCCCACGGCGAGGTCGAGGCGGCCTTCAGCCTCGACGTCATCGCGGCCGCGCGCGCGGCGCCGGCGAGCGGCGCGCTGCCGTCCTTCACCGGCGCCCGCGAGATCGCGATCCGCGGCCGCGCGCGGCCGCTCGCAGTCTGGCTCGGCAACCCGGCGGCGCCCCATG
>JAJKJG010000384.1 GCA_021154065.1 Methylobacterium sp. | reverse complement strand
CTTGCGTTCGCGCGCCCCGCCGCACGCAAGGGAGCTGCGCGCCTGGACCGACCGCTTTGTCGAGACGGCCGGCCTGCCCGAAACCGTCTCGGATCGCCGTTACCGACACGCCGCGTGCCTCCTCGCCGACATCGGCTGGCGGGCGAGCCCGGACTATCGCGGCGAGCAGAGCTTCAATCTGATCGCCAATGCCGGCTTCGTCGCGATCGACCATGCCGGCCGCGCCTATCTCGGCCTCTCGGTCTTCTTCCGCCACGAGGGACTCCAGCCGGAGAAGGCGAGCCCGAAGCTGCGCGAGATCGCCGGCGAGCACCTGTTCCAGCGGGCGCGCCTCCTCGCCGGCCTGATGCGCGTCGCCTACCCGGTCTCGGTCGCGATGGCCGGCGTGCTGCCGCGCGTGCCGCTCGTCATGCGCAACGGCGCCATCGTCCTCGAGCTGCCGCGCGAGCTTGCGGCACTGGCGAGCGACCGGCTGACCGCGAGGTTGAAGCAGCTCGCTCGGCTGCTCGATGTCGGAGCGCGGGTGGACGTGGTGGGATAACGGCCAGGAGCGTCAGGCCTCTACCGCCTCGGGGACAGCCACCGGCGACACCGTCACCCGCCCTTTCCGCACCGACAGCCCCAATTCCCCGTGCTTCAGCGCCAGCGCCTTGTCGCCGAAGAGTGCGCGCCGCCAGCCGTGCAGCGGCGGGACGTCGGCCGTGTCCGACTCGGCGATCGCCTCGAGGTCGTCGACGGTGGCGATGATCTTCGGCGCCACGCGCTCCTCCTCGGCGACGGCCTTGAGCAGCACCTTGAGGAGCTCGACGATGGCCCCGGTCGCCTGGCGGCGCGCCGGGCGCTCCGGCACCGGCACGCTCTTCGGGTCACGCGCGAGCCCGCGCTCGACGGCGGCGAGGATGTCCTGCGCCTGGCGCGAGCGCTCGAAGCCGGTCGGGATCGAGCGCAGCCGGCCGAGCGCCTCCACCGAGCGTGGCGCCGAGACCGCGAGGTCGATCACCGCGTCGTCCTTGAGCACGCGTCCGCGCGGCACGTCGCGCGTTTGCGCCTCGCGCTCGCGCCAAGCCGCGACCTCCATCAGGACAGCGATCTCGCGCGCCTTGCGCATCCGCCCGGAGAGCCGCCGCCAGGCGTTCTCGGGCTCGGCCCGGTAGGTGTCGGGCGAGGTGAGCACACCCATCTCCTCGTCGAGCCAGCCGTGGCGTCCGTTCGCCTGAAGCTGCGCTTCCAGCGCCTCGTAGACAGGGATTAGGTGGGTGACGTCGGATAGCGCGTAGACGAGCTGCGCCTCAGAGAGCGGCCGGCGCGACCAGTCGGTGAAACGCGACGACTTGTCGACGCGGGCCTTGGCGAGGTCGTTGACGAGCTGCTCGTAGGAAACGGAATCGCCGTAGCCGCACACCATCGCGGCGACCTGGGTGTCGAACAGCGGGTGCGGAACGATCCCTCCCATGTTCCAGACGATCTCGAGGTCCTGCCGCGCCGAATGGAAGACCTTGATAACGCGCTCGTCGGCCATGAGGTCGAGGAACGGGTTCAGGTCGAGGCCGGGCGCGAGCGGATCGACGAGCAGGCCCTCGTCCGGCGTCGCCATCTGGATAAGGCAGAGCTTCGGATAATAGGTCGTCTCGCGCATGAACTCCGTGTCGACGGTGACGAACGGATGCTGGGAGAGACGCGAACAGGCCGCTGCAAGGTCCGCGGTCGAGGCGATGAGATCCATCGCCCGGCTATAGCGGAGGCGGCGAGGCGGTTCAAACCTGTGTCGATCACGCGAATTCGAGATAGCGAAATACGGCCAGGGTCAGCGAGGCCTAAGCAATATCAAGAGAGTGCCATTGTGAAGCGTCGTTCGGTCAAGCCGAGCTTGTCGCCAGAACGAGCAACGGAAGGATCGCACCCAAAGCCAAGCCGAGCAAAAACGCTGTCTTCGGCTCAGGTTCGCCCTCGAGATCTGTAACTTTCTTGATCGGAGTCATGATATTGGACTCGTTGTTGTTTCCCATCCTGCGCATGAAACGCGTCGTCCTCGTTCCGGTTCCTGAGACAGAGCAGCCGGCTCTCGCCGTAATGGCTCTTGGTGGGTTCTGCGCCACTGCCCTGCTTGCCCCGCAGCGAGCCTTTCTCCCGCGCCTCGTTTGGTTCCTTGCGCGGCCGATGTTTTGAATGCAAAAGGCTGCCGACTGAGAGCACCGCTCCTTCCAAAATGCCGCCGCGTGCGCCTCAAGGAGAGGCGTCTCGCGACCGGAAGCACCCGAGGATGTGATGACCGCGACGGCTCAGCTTGCGACCCCTTCGGTAGACACCGACCTCATCTATGAGACCCGCGACGGGGTTGCCCGCATCATCTTCAACCGGCCGCAGGCGCGCAACGCGCTCACCTTCGCGATGTACGAGCGCATGGCCGAGATCTGCCGCGAGGTGAACGACGACCCCGCGGTCAAGGTCATGATCCTCACCGGCGCCGGCGACAAGGCATTCGCGTCCGGAACCGACATTTCGCAGTTCCGCGCCTTCAAGGGGCCGGAGGACGCGCTCGAGTACGAGGGCCGCATCGACCGGGTTCTCGGCGACCTCGAGCGCTGCCGGGTGCCGACGATCGCCGCGATCGCCGGCGCCTGCGCCGGCGGCGGCGCCGGGATCGCTGCCTGCTGCGACCTGCGCATCGGCACCCAGACGGCGAAGTTCGGCTTCCCGATCGCCCGCACGCTCGGCAACTGCCTGTCGATGTCGAACATCAGCCGCCTGACGGCCCTGATCGGCCCCGCCCGCGTCAAGGACATCATCTTCACGGCCCGCATGGTCGATGCCCGCGAGGCGCTCGCGCTCGGCCTTCTCACCGAGGTGGTCGAGGATGCGGGCGCGCTGCAGGCCCGCGCCGACGAGCTTGCCCGCACCATCGCCGGCCACGCGCCGCTGACGCTGCGCGCGACGAAGGAAGCGGTGCGGCGCCTGACCAAGCGCCTGTCGCGCGAGGAGGGCGAGGACCTGATCCTGATGTGCTACATGAGCCAGGATTTCCGCGAGGGGATGGAGGCCTTCCTCAACAAGCGCCCGCCGCACTGGCGCGGGGCGTAGCCGCCACGCCACCGAAACTCCGCATCATCGTCATCATGACGAGGACGCAGGAACGAAGACCCGAGCGGCGAGCGGTCTGCACCGCCGTCGTCAAGACCAAGACCGAGAAACAGGGAATAGCGAGGAAACGATGGGTCCGCTCGCCGGCCTGAAGGTCATCGATCTCACCCATGTCATGGCCGGCCCGACCTGCACCATGATGCTCGCCGACATGGGCGCCGACGTGATCAAGATCGAGCGCAACCCCGGTGGCGACGACACCCGCCGCAGCGTACCGCCGAAAATCCGCGGCGAGTCCGCCGCCTTCATGATGATGAACCGCAACAAGCGCGGGCTCGTCCTCGACCTCAAGACCGAAGGCGGCGCCGAGGTGCTGCGCCGGCTAGCGGTCAAGGCCGACGTACTGGTCGAGAATTTCGGCCCCGGCGTCATGGAGCGCCTCGGCTTCGGCTACGAAAACCTGAAGCAGGCCAACCCCGGGCTGATCTACTGCTCGCTGTCCGGATTCGGGCGTACCGGGCCCTACAAGGACCGCCGCGGCTTCGATCTCGTCGCGCAGGCGATGAGCGGCATCATGAGCGTCACCGGCGACGGGCCGGACAGCCCGCCGGCGAAATGCGCGCCGCCGCTGTCCGACATCACCGCCGGCATCATCGCCGCCATGGGCGTGCTCGCGGCCTACGCCCACCGGCTCAAGACCGGCAAGGGCCAGTGGCTCGAGACGTCGCTCTTCGAGGCGGCGCTGGTGCAGACCTATTGGCAGTCGGCGATCGCGCTGGCGACCGGCGTCGCCCCCCGCGCCATGGGCTCGGCGCACCCGCTCAACGCACCCTACCAGGCGTTCGAGGCCGCCGACGGCTGGATCGTGATCGGCGGCGCGAACCAGCGCAACTGGCTCAAGATCGTCGACGCGCTCGGCGCGCCCGAGCTCGCGAGCGACCCGCGCTTCGCGCACAATCCGGAGCGCATGGACAATCTGAAGGAGCTCGAAGCCGAGCTCGGCAAGCGCTTTCGCCTGAAGCCCGCCGCTCACTGGCTGGCGGTGTTGGACGAGCTTGGGGTGCCGGCCGGGCCGGTCAACGACATGCTGCAGGCGTTGTCCGACCCGCAGACCATCGCCCGCGAGATGGTGGTCGAGCTCGACCACCCGACCGCCGGGCCCGTGAAGGCGATCGGGTTCCCGGTCAAGTTCTCCGATACCCCCGGCAAAGTGCGCAAAGCAGCACCGGTGTTCGGCGAGGACACGGCCGAGATCCTGGCCGAGTACGGCTTCAGCGCCGACGAGATCGCGGCGCTCGAGAAGGAGGGCGCCGTGGTCGCCCACCACCCGGAGATCGACAGGCAGAAGGTCGCCTGAATGCTCTTGCCCGCCCCCAATCGCCTCATGCTGAGGTGCGAGCCGAAGGCGAGCCTCGAAGCACGCACACTGCCGGAGCTGCATCGACGTGGTGCGTCCTTCGAGGCTCAGCCCTTCGGGCTTCGCACCTCAGGATGAGGAGGACGGGAGCGTGCAAAATCGAACAACACGTCACATCGGGAGTGAACCCATGTCAGCCAGACCCACCATTGCCGCCATTCTCGCCGCAAGCGCGGCGCTCGTTCTGCCCCAGATTGCCGCCGCCGAGTGGAAGCCGGTAAAGCCGATCGAATTCATCGCGACGGCCGGCCCCGGCGGGGGCACCGACAACCTCGCCCGCACGATCCAGAGCATCATCACCAAGCACAAGCTCATCGACCAGCCGGTGGTGGTGGTCAACAAGCCGGGCGGCAGCGGCGCCGAGGGTTACATCTATGGCAAGTCGCAGGCCGGCGACCCCTACAAGGTGATCTTCGGGACCTCGAACGCCTGGTCGCAGCCGATGACCTCGAAGCTCGCCTATAAGCACACCGATCTCACCCCCATCGCCGCGATGGCGCAGGACGAGTTCCTGCTGTGGGTGAAGCAGGACTCACCGATCAAGACCGCCAAGGATTACATCGAGGCCGGCAAGAAGACCGAGTTCAAGATGGGCGGCGCCCAATCGAAGGACACCGACGAGCTCCTGACGCGCATGATTGCCAAGGAAGCGGGGATCAAGATCACCTATATCCCCTTCAAGAGCGGCGCCGAGGCCGCGGTCCAGCTCGCCGGCGGCCATATCGACTCGAACACCAACAATCCGAGCGAGAGCATCGGGCAGTGGAAGGGCTCGACCCAGCGGCCGGTCTGCGTCTTCAGCCCGCAGCGCCTGCCGACCGGTCCCAAGGTGACGGCGACCGAAGGCTGGCACGACATCCCGACCTGCGTCGAGCAGGGCCTCAACATCCCGCAGTTCCAGCAGCCCCGCACCGTCTGGCTGCCCGGCAAGGTGACGCCGGACCAGGTCGCCTTCTACGTCGACCTGATGAAGAAGGTGCAGGCGGCGCCGGAGTGGAAGGAATACATCGAGCGCAGCTCGCAGACCGACACCTTCCTGACCGGCGCGTCGTTCCAGAAGTTCATCGACGAGGACATCGAGCGCGTTCGCAAGGTCGCGGCCGAGGAAGGCTGGCTCGTCGCCAACTGACGAGCTCTTCGATGATCTCACGCAGGGCACTCGAGACCGGAACGGCGGCACTGACCGGCGCGTTCGGCCTCGCCGTTGCCATGTCCAGCGTCGAGAACGGCATCGGCTGGTCGAGCGCCGGCGTCGAGTCCGGGACCTTCCCGTTCGTCACCGGGCTCATCATCCTGACGGGGAGCGGCTACAATCTCGCGACCGCGGGGCTGCTTCGCGGCAGCCGCGCCCGCGTGATCGGCTGGGGCGATCTCAAGAAGCTTGCCGCCCTGTTCCTGCCGGCCGTCATCTTCGTCGCCGCGATCCCGCTCCTCGGAATGCACGTCGCGTCGGCGATCTACATCTTCGCCGTGCTGGTGCCGCAGCACCACGTCTCCGTCGCCCGGGCGCTCGTCATCGCGGGCGTCACCGCGGTATCGCTGTACGTCATGTTCGACTGGGCTTTCCAGGTGACCCTCCCGCGCGGCCTCCTCGGCGCTGCGCTCGGATTCTGAGGGCGGATCGCGATGAGCTTCGGCACGCCCCACCCTCTCCCCGCCTGCGGGGAGAGGCCGACTCGGCGAAGCCGAGCGGGTGAGGGGCCGGGTGAGCGCACCCGCCAGCCCCTCACCCTCGCTTCGCTAGGCTCCGTTAGCCTCGCCCCCGACAAGGGGGGCTCGGCCCTCTCCCCGCAAGCGGGGAGAGGAGGAAGGAGCGCCTGAGTGGAAAACCTCGACGCCCTCCTG
>JAJKJG010000383.1 GCA_021154065.1 Methylobacterium sp. | reverse complement strand
GGGCGAGCGGCCGATCTTTGTGAACCGCGTGCTCCTCGATTGGCTCGGTTACGGCGATGTCGAGGCGCTGGACGCGTATGGCGGGGGCGCGCGCTTGTTTCGGGGCTGGCGGCATGAACCCGATCGCTCGGAGGAAAGAGCATCGCCGCTGACCGTGTCCACCCGTCACGGCCGCAAACTCGCCGTTGAAGCGCGGCTCACAGCCGTTGAGTGGGGCGATGCGCCGGCGGGTCTGATGCTCATCCGCAAGCTCCCGGAAGCCGACCCGGCCCATTGCGTCCAAGCGCTCGAGCTTGAGCTGGAGGCTCGCGAAGCCCGTGTGCAGGAGCTGTCCGCGATTCTCGATACGGCGACTGACGGCGTGCTCGTTCTCGACGCCGCCGGCCGCATCCTGGCGCTGAACCGGTCGGCGGAGGCCTTGTTCGGCTATGATCAGAAGGAAGTGGCGGGCGAGCCGATCGCCGTGCTTCTCGCTCCCGGGAGTCACGCCGCAGCCCTCGAATACCTGAACGGCCTGCAAGCGAACGGCGTGGCGAGCCTGCTGAACGACGGCCGCGAGGTGATCGGCCGCGCCCGGCAGGGCGGGGCCATCCCGCTGTTCATGACCATGGGCCGTGTGAGCGATGGTCCGGAGCGCAAGATGAGCGCGGTGCTGCGCGACATCACGGCTTACAAGAAGGCCGAAGGCGAACTTCATGCCGCCAAGCATGCGGCGGAGGAGGTGAACGCGCAAAGATCGGACCTCCTCGCCAGGATCAATCACGAAATCCGGACCCCCCTCAACGCCGTCATAGGATTCGCCGAGATGATGCTGGAGGAGCGCTTCGGCCCGATGGGCAACGAGCGCTACAAGGATTATTTGAAGGACATCCACGCCTCCGGCCGCCGAATCATGAACCTGGTCGACAATCTTCTCGACCTGGCGAAGATCGAGGCGGGACGAGTGGAGTTGTCGTTCACCGCCGTCAATCTGAACGCTCTCGTCGCGAGTTGCATAACGCTGATGCAGCGGCAAGCGGCGCGCGAGCGCATCGTCATGCGGACGAGCTTCGCACAGCGGCAGGTGTCGATCATGGCGGATGAGCATTCAATGCGCCAGATCGTGCTCAACATCGTCTCGAACGCGATCCAGTTCACGGATGCGGGCGGACAAGTGATTGTTTCGACCGCCGTGACGGACCGCGGCGAGGTCGCGCTCCGGGTGCGCGACACCGGCATCGGCATGGACGAGGGAGAAATCGAGGCGGCGCTCAAGCCGTTCGGTCAGATTGGGACGGCGCGGCGCGGCGACGGCATGGGCCTTGGGCTGCCGCTCACGAAGGCGCTTGTCGCAGCGAACCGCGGGGCCTTGCAGATCGTCAGCGTTCCCAACGAGGGCACACTGGTCGAGATCCTTTTCCCGCCGACGCGGGTTCCGGCGGAATAGCGGAAGGGCGAAGCGAGCGATGCATTTCGCGCTGACCGACGAGGAAGAGATGATCCGCGAGGCGGCTCGGCGCATCGCGGCGGATCGGCTTGCGCCCCTCGCGGCGCGCCTCGACCTCGGCGAGGGGCGGGCGGACTTTTTGGACAATCTCAAGGCGCTGGCTGCGAACGGCTTCATGGCGCTGAACGTCGCGGCGGATCACGGCGGCACGGAAGCCGGCACGGTCGCCTTCGCGCTGGCGGTGGAGGAACTCGCCCACGCCTGCGCCGCGACGGCCGTAACCGTCTCCGTCACCAACATGGTCGGCGAGATCGTTCAGGCGGTCGGGTCCGAGGCGCAGAAGCGGACGCATCTGCCGCTGCTGGCGGACGGGACCTACCCCACGGGCGCCTTCTGCCTGACCGAGGCAGGCGCGGGCTCGGACCCGAGCGCCATGACGACGCGCGCCCGCCGCGCCCGCGACGGCTGGCTTATCGAGGGCGAAAAAATCTACATCACCGGCGCCGAGTACGCCGGGTTGTTCGTGGTCTGGGCCGTAACGGACCCCGACGCGCCGAAGGGGAAGGGCATCTCCTGCTTCCTGGTCGAGCGGGACGCGCCGGGCCTCGTCATTGGCAAGGCCGAAAAGAAAATGGGCCAGACTGGCTCGGCCGCCAATGCGGTGCGCTTCGACGGCTGCCGCGTGCCGGGGGACGCCCTCCTGGGGCGCGAGAACGACGGCTTCCGGATCGCGGTCGGGGAACTGGCCGGGGGGCGCATCGGCGTCGCCGCGCTCTCGCTCGGGATCGCCCGCGCCGCCATGGACGCGGCCAAGGCCTACGTCAAGGAACGCCGGCAGTTCGGGCAGGCCATCGCCGACTTTCAGGGCGTGCAGTGGATGATCGCCGACCGCGAGGTCGATCTCGAAGCGGCGCGCCTCCTCATTCTCCAGGCGGCCCACCTCAAGGACCAGCGGCGGCCTTTCGCCAAGGCGGCCTCGATGGCGAAGCTGTTCGCCTCGGAAGCGGCGCATCGCGCCACCGACACGGCGATCCAGCTCCACGGCGGGGCCGGCTACATCAGGGACTATCCGGTCGAGCGTTACGCGCGCGACGCCCGCATCACGCGGATCTACGAGGGCACATCGGAAATTCAGCGGCTGATCATCGCCCGCGAGACCTTGAGGCAATAAACGGGACGCCGACGATCGTTCGGGCATGGACGAAGCCCGCTCGAACCGTCACCGCCGCGCAGCCGTTCTCCATTCCACGGGGCCCTGATCCGGGGCCGGAGACCTGCGATGAGCACCTACCGCCTGGACAAGCTGTTCGCGCCCCGCTCCCTCGCGCTCGTCGGCGCGAGCCCCCGCGAGGGCTCGCTTGGCCATGCCGTCCTGCACAACCTGCGCGAGGCCGGTTTTCCGGGCCGGATCGATCTGGTCAACCCGAAGTATGCCGAGGTGGACGGCGCTCCTTGCGCCGCGCGGATCGAGGACCTCGCGGACGCGCCGGACCTCGCCGTCATCGCCGCCCCGCCCGCGGCCGTGCCGGACCTCGTCGCCGTGGCGGGCCGGCGAGGCGTGGCGGCGGCGATCGTTCTGACCGGCGGTCTCGGTCATGGACCTGGTTCGCTGGCGGATGCGGCGCGTGTTGAGGCCCATGGGCACGGGCTTCGGCTCGTCGGGCCGAATTGTCTAGGCGTGCTCGCGCCGGCCAGCCGGCTCAACGCCAGCTTCGCGGCGCGGGGCGCGAACGCCGGAGACCTCGCCCTCATTTCGCAGTCGGGTGGAATTGCAGCCGGTCTCGTGGAATGGGCGGCGCAGCGCCACGTGGGCTTCTCCGCCGTGGTCTCGCTCGGCGAGAACGTCGATGTCGATTTCGGCGATTGTCTCGACTACTTCGCGATCGACCGCGCGACCCGCGCCATCCTGCTCTACGTCGAAGCCGTCAACGACGCGCGCAAGTTCATGTCCGCCGCGCGGGCGGCGGCGCGCGCCAAGCCGGTCGTGGTGATCAAGTCGGGCCGCCATGCGCAAGGTGCGAAGGCCGCCGCGACGCACACCGGCGCGCTCGCCGGCGCGGACGCCGTCTATGAGGCCGCGTTTCGCCGCGCCGGCCTCTTGCGCGTCTCCGATCTCGACCAGATGTTCGCAGCCGCCGAGACGCTCGGGCGCCAAAAGCCTTTTTCAGGCAGGCGCCTCGCTGTCCTGACCAACGGCGGCGGCCTCGGCGTGTTGGCCGTTGACCAATTGATCGACCTCGGCGGCATGCTGGCCGCGTTGTCGGAGGAGGCCTTGATGCGCCTCGACCGGCTGCTGCCGGCGGCTTGGTCACGCGCCAATCCGGTCGACATCATCGGCGATGCGGATGCGGCCCGCTACGCCGGCGCGATGGAAGCGCTTCTGGACGACGATGGCAACGACGCCGTGCTCGTGCTCCAGGTGCCCACCGCCCTTGCCAGCGCGTCCGAAGCCGCCGAAGCCGTTGTCGAAATCGTCCGACGTGAGCGCGCCAAGGGCTTCCGTCGCAAGCCCGTGTTCTCGGTCTGGCTCGGGGAGAATCCAGCTGCGGCTCAGGCCTTTTAAGAGGCGGGGATCCCGCATTTCGCGACCGAGGCGGACGCCGTGCAAGGCTTCATGCATCTCGTGCGCTACCGCGAGGCGCAAGAACTGCTCATGGAGACGCCGGACAGCCTGCCGGGGGATTTCGCGCCGGATGTCGCAACGGCGCGCGCGATCATCGCCGGCGTCGTTCAAGATGGGCGGACATGGCTCGACCCGCTGGAAGCGAATGGACTCCTGCGCGCCTACGGCGTTCCGGTCGCCCCGATCGCCCTCGCCGAGACGGCGGACGAGGCTGCGACCGCAGCCCGCCCTATTTTGGCCGAGGGCGGCACGGTGGCGGTCAAGGTTTCGTCGCCGGACATCGTTCACAAATCCGACGTCGGCGGCGTCAAGCTCGACCTCACGAGCGAAGCGGCTGTGCGCCGGGCGGCGCTCGACATCTTCGAGCGCGCCAAACGTCTCAAGCCCGACGCCCGCATCACCGGCGTCACGGTTCAGCCGATGGTGCGCCGCCCGAAGGCGCGCGAGCTGATCGCGGGCCTCGCGGACGATCCGACTTTCGGGCCGGTGGTGGTGTTCGGGCGCGGCGGAACCGCCGTCGAGGTCATCAACGACAAAGCGCTGGCGCTGCCGCCGCTCGACATGAAGCTGGCCGAAATGCTGATCGCCCGCACGCGCGTGTCGCGCATCCTGAAAGCCTATCGCGACGTGCCGGCCGCGGACGAACAGGCCGTGCAATTGGTGCTGGTCAAGCTCGCTCAGCTCGCCGCCGACCTGCCCGAGGTGCGCGAACTCGACATCAATCCGATCCTGGCCGACAAGGACGGCCTCATTGCGGTCGACGCCCGCGTCGCCGTGGCGCCCGTGCCGGCCGAGAGCCGGAAGGGCCGCGGCCACCCGCGCTTCGCGATCAGACCGTATCCGAAGGAGTGGGAACGCGAGATCGTCTCGGCGGGCGGACGGCGCGTGTTCGTGCGCCCCGTGCGCCCGGAGGATGAGGGGCTCTTCCTGGACTTCGTCCGGCGCGTGTCCGCCGAGGACCTGCGCTTGCGCTTTTTTGGTCCGATCCGCGAGTTCGGCCATGCCTTTCTCGCGCGGCTGGTCCAGATCGATTATGCGCGGGTCATCGCCTTCGTGGCGATCGAGCGTGAGAGCGGCGCGATGATGGGCGTCGTGCGCCTGCATGCGGACACCAATCACGAACGGGGCGAATACGCCGTCCTGGTGCGGTCGGACTTGAAAGGCCAGGGCCTTGGCTGGGAACTGATGCGGTTGACGATCGAGTGGGCGCGCGCCGAAGGTCTCCGCGTCATCGCGGGCGAGGTCCTGCGCGAGAACGTGGCGATGCTCGAAGTCTGCCGCCGGCTCGGTTTCGACATCCGCCCCGAGCCGGACGACCCCGAAATCCAGATCGTGTCGCTGGACGTGGCGATGGCGATGACGACTCGGGAGTCCGCGTAGTCAGACGCAAACCAGGCCGTTACTCCGCGCCGGGCGTTTTGCCCTCTCCAAGCTCGCCGATGTGCTTCTGGGCATAAAGCTGCACACCGATCTGCTTGATCAACTCGAGCTGCGTTTCAAGGAAGTCGATGTGCCCTTCCTCGTCAGCCGCGAGATCCTCGAACATCTCTTTCGTCACGCGGTCGTTGACGGAATCGCAGTATTGCGCCGCTTCGAGATAGAGCGCCCGCGCCTCGTGCTCGGCGGCGAGGTCGCACTCGATGATTTCCTGAACGTTCTGCCCGATCCGCAATGGGTCGAGCACCTGCATGTTGGGAAAGCCTTCGAGGAAGAGGATGCGGTCGGTGAAGCGGTCGGCGTGCTGCATCTCCTCGATGGACTCCTCCCGCCAGCGTTTGGCGAGGTCCCTGTAGCCCCAGTTTTCGAGGAGGCGGTAGTGGAGCCAGTACTGGTTGACCGCGGTCAACTCGCTACGCAGGCCGCGGTTCAGATACTCGATGACCTTTGCGTCGCCCTTCATGGCCGTTCTCTCGCCCTCCACGCCAACTTGGCGCTGAAAGCTTATACGCGAACGGCTTCGATTCGGTTCCTCACAGGTCGGGCCCGACCGCAAGGGCTT
>JAJKJG010000382.1 GCA_021154065.1 Methylobacterium sp. | reverse complement strand
CCGGGCCGGGATGTCGTCCAGCGCGGTCGATAGGGCGTTGCGCGGAACGAGCATCGTCCGCGCGGGCGGCACCATACAGAAAACGCCCGGAAAGACCAGAACTAATGTCGGTCGAGCCTTGCGCCATGCGACCAAGCGACCGCGGAACCGGTATCGAACGGCCCTCGTTGACGGGGCATTCACGTCAATGAGGAGTTTTCATCATGGCGAGCGGCACGACCGGCGCATCATCCAACGACACCGTCCAGTCGATCTTCCTGACCGGGGTGAAAAATATTCACGCCCTTGAAAAGGAGGCCCGTCAGCTTCTGGAGCGCCAGATCGAGCGCGTTCAGAACTATCCCGAGATGGGGCAGATGCTCCGAAAGCATCTCGACGAGACGAACCAACAAGAAGAGCGCATCGACCGAATCTTGGAGGCGCTCGGCGCGGATCGCTCAGTGCTGAAGGACGTCGTGACCCAGTTGATGGGCAACATGGCGGCGGTCGCTCATGCGCCGGCCGGCGACGAGATCCTGAAGAACACCTTCGCCAACAACGCCTTCGAGAACTACGAGATCGCGGCTTACAAATCCTTGATCACGATGGCCGAAGCGGCGGGGCAGACCCAGCATGTCCCGGCGCTGCGCCAATCGCTTCAGGAGGAGCAGCGCATGGCGCAGTGGATCGCCGACAACGTCGAGACGATCACCCGCAAGTATCTGGAGCGCGAACAGAGCGGCCAGAAGGCGGATCGCTAAGCCGGCCAAGCCCCGAGATGGAACACCCGGTGGGGGACGAGTTCGCCGCGTTCGACATCGCCGACCGCGACGAGCACGCCCCCGCAGGTCGCGTAGATTTTGCCTGAGAGCGGCGCGTCGCGCCCCCGCAAGATCACCGGCTGGCCGCGCATGAGCCGCACCGCCATGTCGCGCGGCACGGGGATCGAGGGCAGATCGCCAAGCGCCGTCTCGACGGGGCGCAGCACGGACGCCGCTTCGCTTCCTTCAAGATCGCCCACCACCACGGCGTCGTCTTCCGTGAACGGGCCGACGCGCGTCCGGCGCAGCGCCGCCACGTGCCCGAGGCAGCCGAGCGCGCGCCCGAGGTCGCGCGCCAGCGCTCTGACGTAGGTGCCCTTGCCGCAATCGGCCTCGAACACGCTGCGTTCGCCGCTGTGCGCGACGAGCGTCAGACGGTCGATCTGGGCCTGACGCGGTTTCAATTCGACCGTTTCGCCGTCGCGGGCGAGGTCGTAGGCTCGCTCGCCCTGGATTTTCACGGCCGAGAACCGCGGCGGCACCTGCTCGATCAGGCCGGTAAACCGCGGCAGCAGCGCCTCGACCGCCGCGCGCTCCGGGTAGGTATGGGTCGCCTGCACGGGGCGGCCTTCGGCGTCGTCGGTCTCGGTCTCGACGCCCCAGGCGACGGTGAACACGTAGGATTTCTGGCCGTCCATGACGAACGGCACGGTTTTGGTCGCCTCGCCGAGCGCGATGGGAAGAATGCCGGACGCCAGCGGATCGAGCGTGCCGGCGTGGCCCGCCTTCTTGGCGTTGAGCGCGCGCTTGACCACCGCGACCACATGGGTCGAGGTCATGCCGACGCCCTTGTCGAGCACGACCCAGCCGCTCACGTCGCGGTTCTTGGGGCGAGGCTTTCCTGGCTCACCGCTCACCGACTATCCTCGCCGTCTTCTTCATCACCCTTGGCCACATCCCGCTGCACCTTCTCGCTGCGCAGCAGCGCGTCGATGCGCGCCGCCTCGTCGAAGCTGTCGTCGCGGCGGAAGCGCAGGTCGGGCGCGAATTTGAGTGTGATGCGCCGCGCCACCTCATGGCGCAGCGTTTTGCGATTGCGCTCCAGCGCGGCGAGCACCTCGCGCTCGCCCTCACCGCCGAGCGGCATGACGTAGGCGGTCGCGAGTTTCAAGTCCGGCGACATGCGCACCTCGGGGATGGTGACGACATGGCTCGTCAGCACCGGGTCCTGGATGCCGCCGCGCGCGAGAACCTCGGCGAGCGCATGGCGCACGAGTTCGGCCACGCGCTGCTGGCGCTGCGACGGGCCGGCGGAGGGGTCGGAGCGTTTGGGCATGGGATGGGTACCGCCGGGATCGGACCAGCGCCTGACTCGAAGAGGTCATCCCCGCGCAGGCGGGGATCCATGAACACAGGTCGTGCTCCATTCAGAACCAACCGTGTTCATGGGTTCCGGGCTCGGCCTTTCAGGCCGCCCCGGAATGACAGGTGAAAGCACGACGGCCTAAAGCGTCCGCCGCACCTCGGTGACGTTGTAGCACTCGATGACGTCGCCAGGGCGCATGTCCTGGTAGTTTTCGAAGGCCATGCCGCATTCCTGGCCGGCCACCACCTCGCGCGCGTCGTCCTTGAAGCGCTTGAGCTGGGAGAGCTTGCCCTCGTGGATCACCACGTTGTCGCGGATGAGGCGGACGTGGGCGCCGCGCTGCACCGTGCCGTCGAGCACGCGGCAGCCCGCGACCTTGCCGACCTTTTCGAGCGCGCCGATGATGGCTTCCGCCGAGCCCTGCACGTCGGCCTTGACGACGAGCGGAAACTCCTTGCGGCCGGCGCCCTCCTTGAGGTCGCGCATCATGTCGGCGAGCGATCGGCCGGCCGACGCGCCGCGCGCGGCGAGGCGGTCTCGGCGCTGGCGGGTGCGGTAATCGGTGATTTCGCGGGCGCGGGCCTCCGACTCGACGACCGCCACGCGGTCGCCGGCCTCGGGCGTGCCGTTGAAGCCGAGCACCTCGACCGGAACCGAGGGGTCCGCCTCCTTGAGGTTCGCGCCCTGGTCGCTGATCAGCGCCCGCACGCGGCCCCACTCGGCCCCGGCGACCACGATGTCGCCCGTGCGCAAGGCGCCCCGCTGGACGAGCACTGTCGCGACGGGGCCGCGGCCTCGATCGAGCTTCGCCTCGATCACCGTGCCCTCGCCCGAGCGGTTGGGATCGGCCCGAAGATCGAGGATTTCGGCCTGGATCTGCAAGCCCTCCAGCAGCGCATCGAGGCCCGCGCCGGTCTTGGCCGACACCTCGAACTCCAGCGTCTCGCCGCCGAGCGACTCGACCACGATCTCGTGCTGCAAGAGTTCGGTGCGCACCCGCTGCGGGTTGGCGTCGGGCTTGTCGATCTTGTTGATGGCCACGATCAGCGGTACGCCCGCCGCCTTGGCGTGACTGATCGCCTCCACGGTCTGCGGCATGACGCCGTCGTCCGCCGCCACGACCAGCACCACGATGTCCGTGACCTTGGCGCCGCGGGCGCGCATCGCCGTGAAGGCGGCGTGGCCGGGCGTATCGATGAAGGTGATCTTGCCGCCCAGCGGCGACGTCACCTGGTAAGCGCCGATGTGCTGGGTGATGCCGCCTGCCTCCCCCGCCACGACGTCGGTTTTGCGGACGGCGTCGAGGAGCGAGGTTTTGCCGTTGTCGACGTGGCCCATGATCGTGACGACCGGCGGGCGCGGAACCAGGCTTCCCTCCGCGTCGGGCGTATCGAAGAGACCCTCTTCGACGTCCGACTCGGCGACGCGCTTGACAGTATGACCCAGTTCCTCGGCGATGAGCTGGGCCGTGTCGGCGTCGATCGCGTCGGTGATCTTGTGCATCTGGCCTTGCTTCATCAGCAGCCGGATCACGTCGACGCCGCGCTCGCTCATGCGGTTGGCGAGTTCCTGGATCGTGATGGTCTCAGGGATCACGACCTCGCGGGCGAGTTTTTCCTTCTGCTCGGTCTGCCGGTGGCCCGTCAGCCGCTGCATGCGGCGGCGGAACGAGGCGACGGAGCGTGTGCGCTCGTCTTCGCCGCCGGTCGCGGTCGCGATGGTGAGACGGCCGCGGTTGCGGTCGCCGCCCGGCGCTTTCGGCGTCTTGGGCGGCGTGATGATCTTGGTCGGCATGCCGGGCCGGCGAATGATCCGTTTGGCATTGCCTTCATCGTCCGCCGCGGCCGGCGCGCGGGCGGCCGCTCCGGCTGGGCGCGGCGTGGCGGCGTTCGCCGGACGCGCGGCCGTCGCCACGGCTGTCGGGCTCGCAGGCGGAGTGGGAGCCGGCCGTCCCATATGGTTGAGGTTCTGCGGGCGGCGCGAAGACTCGAACGAACGGGCGGCGGGCGCCGCCGCTCGGGACGGCTCCTCGCCGAGGCGGCGGCGGGCCTCGTCCTCGGCGCGGCGCTTGCGCTCGTCCTCGATCCGGCGGCGCTCGTCCTCCTCGCGCTTGCGCGCCTCGGCGGCTTCACGCTCCTTGCGATCGCGCTCGTCGCGTTCGGCGCGGCGCTGCGCCTCCTCGGCCTGGCGGGTCCGGTCCTCCTCCTCGCGTCGGCGGGCGTCGGTCAGCGCATTGAGGCGGGCATCGCGCTCCTGGTCGGAGAGCGTGCGCAGCACAACTCCGGTGGGACGCGACTGCGGCGCCGCAGGCTGGGCGGCGCGGGCCGTGGCCGGCGCGCCTGCCGGGGCGGGCGCCGCCTTCGCGCTCGGCGCATCCCTCTGGGGAGCGGGAGCGTGGGCGCCGGGAGCGGGGCGACGCTTGACCGTCTCGACCACAACCGCCTTGGAGCGGCCATGCGAGAAGCTCTGGCGCACCACGTTCTGCTCGATGGGGCGCTTCAAGGTCAGCGTCTTGGGCGACACATGCAACGTCTTGTCGCCCGATGTCTTCGTATCAGTCATTCCGCCTCGGTTCCTGCGGGTTCATTGCCGTGGGTGCCGCCCTCCGGGCGAGCGGCTTGGCCCGCGCCGACTCCACGATAGGCTTGGAGCCGACGCCAGCGCGCGAGAAATCCTTCGCTGCCAGCGCCTGCAACGAGGGCAGCATGTATCACATTTGACCGGCCTAACGCCAAATCCAATTCGTCGCCGGAAAACTCTTCCACCGCCGGTATGGTGGATATCGCCTCTCCGACGCGTTTGCGCAACGCCCCCGCGAGCTTTCGCCGCCCATCCGCGCCCGCGCCCGACGCATGGATGAGCGCCGCGAGGGGCTTTTCCGCGATCGCAGCCTCGACCTTGACGAACCCTGTGACGACCGCGCCCGCCTTATTGGCAAGCGCAAGCGCTTGGCGCAAGTCAAGCCGGAGCGCCGCCTCGATCTCGGAACTGAGAGCCGGGGACGCCTTGGCGTCAGCCGACCTGAACGCCCGGTTGAACAGCCGACGCCGGACGGCCTCCTCGACCGCCGCCCGCTCCGCCGTGACCCAAACGCCGCGGCCGGGCAGCCGCCGCTTGAGGTCGGGAACGACGGCGCCGTCGGGCCCGAGCACGAAGCGGATCATTTCCGCGGCAGGCCGAACCGTGCGGCTGGCGATGCAGGTGCGCTCCGGTTCGCGGCGGGGCACGGCGCGACCTTACCCCCTCTCCCCTGCGGGGAGGGGCAGGGGTGGGGGTCGAAAAGTCAGGCCGCTTCCCAGACCACCTGTGTTCATACGCTCATACCAGCCCGTCTCATCCGTTCGCATCAGCCCAGCCCGTCTCATCCGTTCGCATCAGCGCTCTACGCTGGCGAACCCCTACCCCCAACCCTCCCCGCAAGGGGGAAAGGAAACCCTACCCGTTCACTCCGGATGCGCCTCGGTCTCCAACTCCTCGGCCGACCCCTCCGTCTCCGCCGGCGGCTCGATCCATCCGGCCTTGACGCGCGCGGCCATGATCATCGCCTCGGCTTCTGCGCGCGATACCCCGAAGCCGTCGAGGATGCCCTTGTTTCGCACCGCCTCAGGGCCCTTGCCTTCCGTCCAGCCGACGAGGTCGTCCGTGGCGCAGCCGGCAAGGTCCTCCATGGTCTTGACGTCGTTCTCGCCGAAGGCGACCAGCATCGGCGTCGTGACGCCGTCGACCTCCTTCAGTTCGTCGGCGACGCCCAACTCCTGGCGCCGGGCCTCCTGCTCGGCCTCAATGCGGGCGAGATAGTCCTGCGCCCGGCGCTGAATCTCGGCCGCCGTGTCCTCGTCGAACCCCTGGATCGTCGCCAGCTCCGCCACGTCCACGAAGGCCAGCTCCTCGACGGAGCGGAAGCCCTCGGAGGCCAGGAGCTGACCCACCACCTCGTCCACGTCGAGCGCCTGCATGAACAGGTCGGTGCGCTGGACGAACTCCTTCTGGCGCCGCT
>JAJKJG010000381.1 GCA_021154065.1 Methylobacterium sp. | reverse complement strand
CTGCCCGAGATCAAGAGCTGCGCCGATCTTCTGGCTGCCGCCAAGAAGGAGCCGGGCAAGTTCAACTACGCCTCGACCGGCAACGGCGCCTCGACGCATCTTGCCGGGGCGCAGTTCGCGCAAGCCGCGAACGTCGACATCGTGCACGTACCCTACCGCGGCACGCCGCCGGCGATGAACGCGATGATGTCGGGCGAGGCGCAGATCATGTTCCAGCAGTCGATCCCGATCATGGGCCAGCTCAAGGCCGGCACCTTCCGCCCGCTCGGCATCTCGACGGCGCAGCGGGTGGCGGCGCTGCCGGACGTGCCGACGATCGCCGAGGCCTGCAACCTGCCGGGCTGGGAGAGCACCACCTGGTATGCGCTCTTTGTCCCCAAGGGCACGCCGGAGCCGATCGTCCGGCGCGTCAACGAGGAGGCGAACAAGATCCTGCGCGACCCGGAGTTCGAGCGGAAGACGAAGGACATGGGCCTCGTGCCGCTGCCGTCCTCGCGCGACGAGTTCCGCCAGGTGCAGGCGCGCGACATCGACAAATGGCGCGACCGCGTCCGGAAGTCCGGCGCACAGGTGGATTAGACGGGGTCGCGGCGTCCGGGCACCCTCGTCAGCGCGCTCCGCCGTTTGCCCGCACCGGACCGCCGAGAAATCCGGCGAGGTCGTCGGTGATGTGGTCGATATGGGGGGCGGCAACCGCCTCCTGCTCGAAGTTCTCGCGGAACGGGTCGGCGGTCTTCGGCACGACGAGGGTCGTCGTCATGCCGAGGTCGTGCGGCACGACGAGGTTCTTGGCGATATCCTCGAAGATCGCGGCCCGGCTCGGCTCGACGACGTGCCGCGTCAGGAATTTCTCGTACGCCCGCCGGTCCGGCTTCGGCACGAAGTCCGATGCCGCTATGTCGAACACGTCCTCGAAATGGTCGAGGATGCCGAGCTTCCGCGCGACGTTCTCGGCGTGGCGCCGCGAGCCGTTGGTCAGGATGAGCTTGCGGCCCGGCAACGTCTCGATGGCGCGCCCGAGGCAAGGGTCGATCTCGATCGCCGAATGATCGATGTCGTGGGCGAAGTCGAGGAAATCGTAGGGCTCGATGCCGTATTCGTCGATGAGCGCCCGCAGCGTCGTGCCGTAGCGGTGATAGAAATACTTCTGCAGGGCGCGCGCCGACAGGCCGTCGAGGCCGAACATCTCCATGATGTAGACGGTGATGCGCTCGTCGACCTGCGGCCACACCCGCGCCTCGTGCGGATAGAGGGTGTTGTCGAGATCGAAGACCCAGGTGTCGACATGCCCGAAGCCCCGCGCGTCGGTGGCGGAGAGGTGGGGGAGCGGGCTCACGGCGTTCATGGCGAATCGGGCGGACGAAAAAGGGGCCAGGCGGCCCCACGCAGGTTGATAGCATAGGGTTAAGAGCCGGTGAGTTGAAGCGTTCCGGCCCGGACAGGGGAGGCATGTGCCGCGACGCCGTTACGCGGGCTTGGCCATTCAGCTATGGTTCAAAAACCTTCGTAGAAGGTGCATCTAAAGCGAATTCTCCGCCATATGCGCGGTGATTGTTCCCATTCACGCCGATGGTGGTATGGTGCCGCCGCTGCTGGGTGGGCCTGCCGATGCGGCCCGCGGAGCCTTTCGTTACGGGGCGAAGCGCGGTCGAGCCAGAAGTCTTCGAGGTTGTGTTCAAGTCCATGGCGTCTCACCCATTCGAGATCTCGACCGATCGCGGGCAGACCGCGGTGGAACGAAGCCTTGCCGAAATCCGCGCCGGCCGGCCGGTCCTCGTCCAGGGGCAGGGCGAGGCGGTGCTCGTCGCGAGCGCCGAGAGCCTCGAGCCGGAGCTCTGCCAGCGGCTCGCGCCCGTCGCCTGCGGTCGGCCGCGGCTCGTGCTCGCGGCCGCGCGCCTGCGCCGCCTCGGCGTCGAGCGCACGCAGGCCGGCGTCATCTGCTGCCCGGTGATCGACCACGGCCGCATCGCCCAGCTCGCCCTCAAGCTCGACGCCCGCATCGATGCCCCGGTCGCGCCGGCGGCGGCCCTCGACGAGGATGCCCTCGAGCTGATGCGGCTCGCCCTCGTGCTGCCGGCGGCCCTCGTCGTGCCGGTCGATGCGCGGACGCTCGACGCCTCCATCCTGCGGGTCGAGAGCGAGGCGGTCCGGGACTACCGCCGTGCGAAGGCGAGGGACGTGAAGATCATCAGCCGCGCGCCGGTGCCGCTCGAAGGCGCGTCGAAGACCGAGTTCGTGGTCTTCCGCGGCGGCGAGGGCCTGCGCGACCAGGTCGCGATCATCGTCGGCAGCCCGGATCTCGCCGGGCCGGTCGCGGTGCGGCTGCACTCCGCGTGCCTGACCGGCGATCTCTTCGGCAGCCTCAAATGCGACTGCGGCGACCAGCTCCGCGACACCGTCCGCCACATGGCGGAAGGCGAGGGCGGCATCCTGCTCTATCTCGACCAGGAGGGGCGCGGGAACGGCATCGCCAACAAGATCCGCGCCTACAAGCTCCAGGCGCAGGGCTACGACACCTACGACGCCGACGAGATGCTGGGCTTCGACCAGGACCAGCGCCGCTTCGAGTTCGCGGCCGAGATGCTCGCCCAGCTCGGGGTCAAGAGCGTGCGCATCATGACCAACAACCCGCTCAAGATCGAGGCGCTCGCGAAGGCCGGCCTCGACGTCGTCTCCGAAGAGCGGGTCATGGGCCGCCCGACGGCCGAGAACGTGCGCTATCTCGCCTCGAAACGCGACCGCGCCGGCCACTATATCGATCTCGATCCGCTCGCCGCGCTTGCTCCGGCGCACGACTGAGCCCGGCCCGCCTGGCCGCGGTCCGCTTCCGGCGGCGCCACTGCCGGCGGTCTGGAGCGCCGCCGGCTGGCCGCTGTGGCCGACGCTCGGGCTCTTCGGCCTCGCTTGGCTCGCGCTGTCCTGGCCCTGGCTCTCGGGCCGGGTCACCGTCCCGTGGGACGCGAAGGCGCATTTCTATCCGCAGCTGCAGTTCCTGGCGCAATCGATCCGCCGCGGCGAAGCGCCCTGGTGGGCGCCTTATGTGTTCTCGGGCCACCCGCAGATCGCCGACCCGCAGTCGCTGATCTTCTCGCCGCCGCACCTGCTTCTCGCGCTTCTCGACGCCGATCCGGGCTTTCGCGCCGCGGACGCGGTCGAGCTCGGCATGCTCGGGCTTGGCGGGGTGGCGCTGATTCTCCTGTTCCGCGACCGGGGCTGGCACCCGATCGGCGCCGTCGCGGCGGCGCTCGCCTTCGCCTTCGGCGCCTCGGCCGCCTGGCGCATCCAGCATGTCGGGCAGGTGATGAGCCTGTCCTGGTGGCCGATCGCGCTGTGGCTCCTGCTCCGCGCGCTGGAGCGGGGCTCGCGCGTTTTCGGGCCGATGGCCGGCGTTGCCGCCGGGCTGATGGCGCTCGGGCGCGACCAGGTCGCCTATCTCGGCCTTTGGCTGCTCGTCGGCGCCGTGCTCTGGTCCTGGGCGGCAGCGCCGCTGCGGCGGGTCGCGATCCGGCGCAGCCTCCCGCCGCTCATCCTCGCCGCGCTCGCCGGCGCGCTCGTCGTCGTGGTCCCGGTTGTCCTGACGATGCTGCTGTCCGCGAGCTCGAATCGGGCGGCGATCGACCTTGCCGGCGCCGGCCAGGGCTCGCAGCACCCGGCGCTGCTCCTCACCGGCGTCATCCCGAACCTGTTCGGCGCCGACGGGCCGTTCCTCGATTACTGGGGGCCGCCGAGCCCGCGCTGGGGGCCGGTCGACCTGTTCTTCGCCCGCAACATGGGCGTCGTCTATATCGGCGCGCTGCCGATCGCCGCGATCGCCGTCGGAGCCATGCGCGGCGTCCTGTGGGCCCGGGAGGTCCGGTTCTTCACAATCGCCGCCGCGGCGCTCATCGTCTATGCGCTCGGGCGCTACACGCCGGCCTTCGGGCTCCTGTTCTGGCACCTGCCCGGCGTCGATCTCTTCCGCCGCCCGGCCGACGCGACCTTCCTTTATGGCGCGCTCGCCGCGATCCTCGCCGGCTACGCCGTCCATCGCTGGTGGAGCGGAACGCTGCCGGCCGCGACCCGGTGGCACCGCGCGGCTGAGATCGTCATGGTTGCCTCGCTCTTCGGCGGCGCGACCGTGCTCGCCCTGCACAAGGGGGCGCCGACAGCGGCGTTCACGGCGATTGCGGGGTCGCTCGCCTGGCTCGGCGCGAGCCTCATCCTCGTCGCCGCCGACCCGGCGCGGCTGCGCCGAAGCCACGCCTGGGCGACCGCCGCGACGGCGGCCGTGCCGGCGTTCCTCGTCGCCGATCTCGCCTGGAACAACGGCCCGAACGAATCGACGGCGCTGCCGCCCGCCATGTACGAGGTGCTGCGGCCGGAGAGCCGCGACCCGCTGCTCGGCGCCTTGCGGGCTCGTCTCGGCGACGGCTCGCTCGACCGCGTCGAGCTGACCGGGCTTGGCTTCCACTGGCCGAATGCGAGCCTCGTGCATCGCCTGCACAACGTGCTCGGCTACAATCCCGTGCGGCTCGCCCTCTACGCCGCGGCGACCGGCGCCGAGGACACCGTCGCGCTGCCGGAGCAGCGCAAGTT
This sequence comes from Methylobacterium sp., assembly GCA_021154065.1. The sequence continues at coordinate 2,733 of JAJKJG010000381.1, read as the reverse complement.
CTCGCCGCTGTTTCCGTCCTACCGCTCGACGCTGGCCGACCTTCTTGGGCTGCGCTTCATCGCGACCGGAGCGCCGATCGAGACCATCGACCCGAAGCTGCGGCCGGGCGATCTGAACCTTCTCGGCTCCTATGACGGCCGGTACCTGTACGAGAACCCGCGCGCCATGCCGCGCGTGCTGTTTGCAGACCGCGCAGCGTCCGCGGATTTCGCCGCCACGCTGAAGAGCGGCGAATGGCCGGAGGTGGACCTGCGGACGACGGTGCTGCTCGACCGTCACACCCGGCCCGAGGCCGGGCATGACGGCGAGCGTGGGACAGCGCGGATCGTCTCCTACCGCAATAGCGAAGTCGTCATCGAAGCGGATTCGCCGGGCGGCGGGTACGTCGTTGTCAACGACCCCTACCACCCCTGGTGGTTCGCGGCGGTGGACGGCGCGGACGCTCCGGTCCTTCGCGCCAACGTCCTGTTCCGCGCCGTCGCGGTGCCGCCGGGCCGCCACACGGTCCGCTTCGATTTCCGCCCGCTCGCCGGCGCCTGGCGCGAAGCTGATGGCGCGACGCCCCTGACCTGCCGCTGGCGCTGAGCTTGTCCGCCCTCGGCCGGCGTGTCAGGTTCCGGCTTAAGCGAAGCGGTCACAAGGGGAAGCCGCATGGAATGGGTCCTTCTCGCGATCGTCGTCGCGGTCGTCCTCTACGGCGTCGTCACCTATAACGGGCTCGTCTCGCTCCGGCAGCGGGTCACGCAAGCCTTCGCCGACATCGACGTGCAGCTGAAGCAGCGGCACGATCTCATCCCGAACCTCGTCGAGACCGTGAAGGCCTACGCGACGCATGAGCGGGGCACGCTCGAGGCGGTCGTGCAGGCCCGCAACGCCGCGCTGACCGCAAGCGGCCCGGCCCAGCAGGCCGCGGCCGAAGGGGCGCTGTCGGGTGCGCTCGGGCGCCTCATGGCGCTCTCCGAGGCCTATCCCGACCTCAAGGCCAACACCAATTTCCAGCAGCTGCAGTCCGAGCTCTCCGACGTCGAGAACAAGCTCGCGGCGGCGCGGCGCTTCTTCAACAACGCGGTCTCGGAATACAACGCCTCGATCCAATCGTTCCCGGCGGTGCTGTTCGCCCGCCAGATGGGCTTCACCGTGCGCGAGTTCTTCGACGTCGGCGAGACGCAGCGTCAGACCCTCGACGTCGCCCCGCAGGTCAAGTTCTAGCGCCCGGAACGCGCCGATGGCCGCGTTCGGCCTCTACACGCATATCCAGGCGAACCGGCGAAGATCGGTCGCGCTCGTCGTCGGGCTGTTCGTCCTCGTCTATGTCCTGACCTTCGCCTTCGCGCTCCTGTTCCGAGCCTTGGAGCTCGGCCCGCCGACGCCGGGCGGCGCGGTGCAGGACTACCTTCGCGCCGCGGCCCGCGACCTCCTTTGGCTCACCCCTGTCGTCACCGCCGCGACGGCGCTGTGGGTGTGGGTCGCCTCGCGCTTCCACCAGGGGCTCATCGACGCCGTGACCGGCTCGGAGGGCGTCGCCCGCGAGAACGATCCGCGCCTCTACAACCTGCTCGAGAACCTGTGCATCTCCCGCGGCGTGCCGATGCCGCGCCTGAAGATCATGGACACCGACCGCCTCAACGCCTTCGCGACCGGCCTCAACGAGAAGCAATACGCCATCACCGTCACCCGCGGGCTTCTCGCCGCGCTCGACGACGCCGAGCTCGAGGCGGTGCTCGGGCACGAGCTGACGCACATCCGCAACGAGGACGTGCGCATGATGGTCACCGCGGTCGTCATCGCCGGCGTGATCTCGTTCTTCGGCGAGCTCGTCTTCCGCTGGATCGACGTGCTGCCGCGCTGGGGCGGCTCATCGTCCTCGCGCGCGTCGAGCAGCTCGGATTCGAAGAGCAAGGGCGGCGGCGGCGCCTTCGTCGCGATCCTGATCGCGCTGGCGCTGATCGCACTCGCCTGGGCGCTCTCGCTGGTGATCCGCTTCGCGCTGTCGCGTTCGCGCGAGTACCTCGCCGACGCCGGCTCGGTCGAGCTGACCAAGAACCCCGACGCCATGATCTCGGCCTTGATGAAGATCTCCGGCAAGGGCGAGCTCGAGGGCGTGCCGTCGGGCCTCATGGAGATGTGTGTCGACAACCCGCGCTCGGGCTTCGCCGATCTCTTCGCGACCCATCCGCCGATCGAGGAGCGCATGGACGCGCTCGTCCGCTACGCCGGCGGACACCGCCCTCCGCCGCAGCCGGAAGCGCCTCCTGCGGTCGAGGCTCCGGCGCCGCCGAGCCCCTGGGGTCCCCCGGCCGCCGCCTGAACCGGGATCAGCGCGCCGGCATCGCCGTCTCGATCACCTTGGCCCAAAGCGAGACGCCGTAGGGGATCGCCTCGTCGTTGAAGTTGTATTTCGGGTGGTGGACGCTCGCGGTGTCGCCGTTGCCCATGAAGATGTAGGCGCCGGGGCGGCTCTCGAGCATGTAGGAGAAGTCCTCGGACCCCATCAGCGGCACGATCGTGGTGTCGACGGCGCGCTCTCCGGCGCCGACCTCGGCCGCGACCTTGGCGATGAAGTCGGTCTGCTCCGGGTGGTTGACGGTGACCGGGTAGCCGCGGCGGTAGTCGACCGAGGCTTTCGCCCCATAGGCGGCGCAGGTCGCCTCGGTGATCGCCCGGATGCGCGTCTCGGCGAGATCGCGCACTGCCTCGGTGAGGGTGCGGGTCGTGCCCTTGAGACGCGCGGT
>JAJKJG010000380.1 GCA_021154065.1 Methylobacterium sp. | reverse complement strand
TATACGTAAACAGCCAGGCAGACAAGCCGATGCCCGACTACCCGAACCGACCGTGGCAATGCTTGTACTTCTTGCCGGACTGGCATGGGCAGGCCTCGTTGCGACCGACCTTGCCCCAGCTTGCCGGGTCGTTCGGATCGCGCTCGAGCACCGCCGTGTCGCCGGACATCTCCGCCGCCGCAAAGCCGAGCGCCGGGCCGGCGCCGCCGAAGCTGCCGCTGCCCTGCCCGTAGCCGAGCTCGTTCTCGCCGGTCGCCGGATCGAGGTGCTGGGCGAACATCGGCGGCAGCCCCTCGGGCTCGGGCGGCTGGAACACCACCTCGATGCGCATGAGCTGCCCTGTGACATTCTGGCGCAGGTGCCCGACGAGCTCGTTGAAGAGGTCGAAAGCCTCGGATTTGTACTCGTTCAGCGGGTCGCGCTGGGCGTAGCCGCGCCAGCCGATCACCTGGCGCAAATGGTCGAGGGTGACGAGGTGCTCGCGCCAGAGGTGGTCGAGCGACTGCAACAGCACCTGCTTCTCGACATAGTTCATGACTTCGGCCGAGTTCTTCTCGACCCGCTCGGCATAGGAGTCGTCCGCCGCCTTGCGCAGGCGCTCGCGCACCTCCTCGTCGGCGATGCCCTCTTCCTTCGCCCACTCGGCGACGGCGAGCTCGAGGTTGAGGAAGTTCGCGACCGCGTCCTTCAGCCCCGCGATGTCCCACTGCTCCGGATAGGCGTCGGGCGGGATGTGGCGGGTGACGATGTCGTCGATGACGCCGTGGCGCATCTCGTCGATCGTCTCGCGCACCGAGTCCTGCGCCATGAAGTCCTTGCGCTGCTCGAACACGACCTTGCGCTGGTCGTTCATGACGTTGTCGTACTTCAGGATGTTCTTGCGGATGTCGAAGTTGCGCGCCTCGACCTTCTGCTGCGCCTTCTCGATCGCCTTGTTGATCCAGGGGTGAATGATCGCCTCGCCTTCCTGGAGGCCGAGCTTCTGCAGCATTCCGTCCATGCGGTCGGAGCCGAAGATGCGCATCAGGTCGTCCTGGAGCGACAGGTAGAACTTCGACCGGCCGGGATCGCCCTGGCGGCCGGAGCGGCCGCGCAGCTGGTTGTCGATGCGCCGCGATTCGTGGCGCTCGGTGCCGACGATGTAGAGCCCGCCCGGCAGATCGGCCTTGCGCCCGGCGGCCGGGTCCGCCTTCTCGCCCGAATGCAGGACGACCTCGCGGTTCGCCTCGATCTCGGCGCGGATCGCCGCGACCCTCTCGTCGCGCTCGGGGCCGGCGGGCACGTCCTTCAGCTCCTGGGCGATGCGCATGTCGAGGTTGCCGCCGAGCTTGATGTCGGTGCCGCGCCCGGCCATGTTGGTCGCGATCGTGATCGCGCCCGGCACGCCGGCCTCAGCGACGATATAGGCCTCCTGCTCGTGGAAGCGGGCGTTGAGCACGGCGAATTTCTTGGTCGTGCGGCCCTCGCGCGCCGCGGCGTAGAGCTCCTGCAGCGCCTCCGGATCGGTGAAATCGATCTGGGTGTAGCCGCCCTTGGCGAGGAGCTCGGCGAGGAGCTCCGATTTCTCGATCGAGGCGGTGCCGACGAGTACCGGCTGGCGGCGCGCGTGCGCCTTCTCGATCTCCTGGATGATCGCCTTGTATTTCTCCTCGACCGTCCGATAGACCTCGTCATCCTCGTCCTGGCGCGCGACCGGCATGTTGGTCGGGATCTCGACGACCTCGAGGTTGTAGATCTCCTGGAACTCGTCGGCCTCGGTCGCGGCCGTGCCGGTCATGCCGGCGAGCTTCTTGTAGAGGCGGAAATAGTTCTGGAAGGTGATCGAGGCGAGCGTCTGGTTCTCGGGCTGGATCTGCACCCGCTCCTTCGCCTCCAGCCCCTGGTGCAGCCCTTCCGAATAGCGCCGGCCCGGCATCATGCGGCCGGTGAACTCGTCGATGATCACGACCTCGCCGTTCCTGACGATGTAGTCCTTGTCGCGCTGGAACAGCGTATGGGCGCGCAGCGCCTGGTTGACGTGGTGGACGATCGTCGCGTTGTGGGCGTCGTAGAGACCGCCCTCCTTGAGGGTGCCGGCCTCGCGCAGCATCTCCTCCATGCGCTCGTTGCCGGTCTCGGTCAGCGACACCGTGCGCTGCTTCTCGTCGAGGTCGTAATGCGAGCGGTCGAGGCGCGGGATCAGCTGGTCGATCGCGATGTAGAGGTCGGAGCGGTCGTCGATCGGCCCCGAGATGATCAGCGGCGTGCGCGCCTCGTCGATCAGGATCGAGTCGACCTCGTCGACGATGCCGTAGTTGTGCCCGCGCTGCACCATGTGGGCGAGCTCGTACTTCATGTTGTCGCGCAGATAGTCGAAGCCGTACTCGTTGTTCGTCCCATAGGTGATGTCGCAGTCGTAGGCGGCCTTGCGCTCGTCGTCGTCGAGCCCGTGCACGATGACCCCGACCGTCATGCCCAGGAACTTGTAGATCTGCCCCATCCAGTCGGCGTCGCGGCGGGCGAGGTAGTCGTTCACGGTGACGACGTGCACGCCCTTGCCGGCGAGCGCGTTAAGGTAGACCGGAAGCGTCGCGACGAGCGTCTTGCCTTCGCCGGTCTTCATCTCGGCGATGCCGCCTTCGTGCAGCACCATGCCGCCGACAAGCTGGACGTCGAAATGGCGCTGGCCAAGGGTGCGCTTTGCCGCCTCGCGCACGGTCGCGAAGGCCTCGACCAGGATATCGTCGAGCTCTTTGCCGGACGCGAGCTCCGCCCTGAAGCTCTCGGTCCGGGCGCGCAGCTCGTCGTCGGAAAGCCGCTCCATCTCGGGCTCGATCGCGTTGATGGCCTCGACGCGTGGTCGATAGCCCTTGACCCGGCGGTCGTTGGCGGAGCCGAAAATCTTCTTCGCGAGAGCGCCTAGCATCTCAAACCTGTCGTCGAACCATGGCGGGGGGAGCAGTCGGGCGGCCTTATAGACCTAATCATCGCAAGGCGCATCCGAAAGGCGCGTCCGCCGATCAGCGCCCAACCTGTGCCGAACGGCACGCGAAAGTGCGGCGGCGGGGCCTGTGCGGCCGGCCCCTACCTTGGTCGTACTTGCCGCGCCGCGCCGGCGCTTCCATGAGAGATGCCTCTCAAAGCTCACAAGAACGATCCTGGAGGAACGCATGCGCTTCTTAACGTCGGCGGCGGTCGCCGCGCTCCTGCTCTGCCCGCTCGCCGCCCAGGCCCAGATCTCGGACGGCACCGTCAAGATCGGCATCCTCAACGACCAGTCGGGCGTCTATGCCGATTTCGGCGGCAAGTGGTCGTATGAGGCCGCCAAGATGGCGGTCGAGGATTTCGGCGGCAAGGTGCTGAACGCGCAGATCGAGGTCATCACGGCCGACCACCAGAACAAGCCCGACGTCGCCTCGAACCTCGCCCGCCAGTGGTACGACACCGACAAGGTCGACGCCATCATGGAGCTGACGACCTCGTCCGTGGCGCTCGCCGTGCAGCAGCTCTCCAAGGAGAAGAAGAAGATCAACATCGTGACCGGGGCGGCGACGACCGACCTCACCGGCAAGGCCTGCACGCCGTACGGCTTCCACTGGGCCTACGACAACCGGGCGCTCGCGGTCGGCACCGGCGGCGCGCTCGTCGAGAAGGGCGGCGACACCTGGTTCTTCATCACGGCGGACTACGCCTTCGGCCATTCGCTCGAGGCCGAGACCGGGCGCTACGTCACCTCGAAGGGCGGCAAGGTCGTCGGCGCCGTGCGCCACCCCTTGAGCGCGTCGGACTTCTCGTCCTTCCTGCTGCAGGCGCAGGCGTCGAAGGCCAAGGTGATCGGCTTCGCCAATGCCGGCCTCGATACCTCGAACGCGATCAAGCAGGCGGCCGAGTTCGGCGTCGTGCAGGGCGGCCAGCGGCTCGCGGCGCTGCTCTTCACGCTCGCCGAGGTGCACGGCCTCGGGCTCCAGGCGGCCCAGGGGCTCGTCCTCACCGAGGGCTACTACTGGGACCTCGACGACCAGACCCGCGCCTTCGCCAAGCGCTTCCAGGAGCGCACCGGGCGCATGCCGAACATGGTCCAGGCCGGCACCTACTCGGCCGTGACCCAGTACCTCAAGGCGATCCAGGCCGCCGGCACGGACGAAAGCGAGGCGGTGGCGAAGAAGCTGCACGAGATGCCGGTCGAGGACTTCTTCGCCAAGAAGGGCAAGGTGCTCCAGAACGGGCGCATGGTGCACGACATGTACCTGTTCGAGGTCAAGAAGCCGGTCGAGTCGAAGGGGCCGTGGGACTACTACAAGCACCTCTCGACGATCCCAGGCGACCAGGCCTTCGCGACCGTGCAGGACAGCGGCTGCACGCTGACGCAGTAACGTCGAGGCCTCCGAAGGGAGAGTCCAAGCGGGAGGGTTTACGGCCGGTTAGGCCGTAGCCCTGCCCGCGACGCCCGCTCGGCCGGCGCCTTGATCTCTCCCGCGGACCTCTGCGAACGGCGTGGAGGCGTCCCTCATCTGTGCATTGTCCACTCGCATCGCCGGCGTGATGAAGGCCGTCCGGGCCACGGCGTGCGATGACGACGGCCGGCCGTGAAGGGCTCCTCTCCGGTTTTGGCGATTGTCCACTCGCATCATCTTCATAATGAAGGCGGTTCGGGCCGCGGCCCCGCGGCCCGGTGCGATGGGGACGGGCGGATCGAGTCCTGGCTTTCGACGCCGAGGAGCCGTCGTTCCCGCTCTGTCGGTTGTCCCCATCATGGTGGGGGGACGATGCGACATTCGCGCGGCTTCCCGCGCCTTGCAAACGCCGGAAATCTCCGCCACTGAAGCGCCCGATCCAGACATTTTCCGGAACGGCAAAGCCTTCGAAGGAGCGCCCATGCGTTCGACGCCCCGTCTTTTCCTCCAAGCCAGCCTCGTGACGCTCGGCCTCGCCGGCGCGCTCGCCGTCGCCGCACAGACCCCGGCCCAGAAGCCTGCGGCCCCGGCCGCGACCCCGACCGCCGCGCCCGCCGACAAGGTCGTGGCCCGTGCCGATGGCGGGGTCACCGTGACCGAGGGCGACCTCGCGATGGCGGCCGAGGACCCGTCGCTGTCGCTGCCCGGCATGACCGAGGCGCAGAAGCGCGACCTCCTCGTCAGCTACATGGTCGACCTCAAGCTCGGCGCCCGCGCCGCCGACGCCGCGAAGATCGCCGAGGCGCCCGAGTTCGCGCGCAAGCTCGCCTACTTCCGCGACAAGCTCCTCCTCGACGAGTATCTCGAGCGCGAGGTCAAGAAGACGGTCACCCCCGAGGCCGCGAAGAAGCTCTACGAAGACACCGTCAAGACCGTGAAGCCCGAGGAGGAGGTGCGGGCGCGCCACATCCTCAGCGAGAACGAGGACGACGCCAAGAAGGCCGCCGCGCGCGTCAAGGGCGGCGAGGACTTCGCCAAGGTCGCGGCCGAGCTGTCGAACGACCCGGGCTCGAAGGGCGAGGGCGGCGACCTCGGCTTCTTCACCAAGGACCGCATGGTGCAGCCCTTCGCCGAAACCGCCTTCAAGCTCGCGCCCGGCGAGGTCTCGGAGCCGGTGAAGAGCCAGTTCGGCTGGCACGTCATCAAGCTCGAGGAGAAGCGGGTGAAGTCCGTGCCGCCCTTCGAGGAGATGAAGGAGCAAGTCGAGCAGTACCTGACCCGCAAGGCCCAGCAGGACCTCGTCCTCAAGCTGCGCCAGAACGCCAAGATCGAGCGGCTGGACCAGCCTGCCGAGGCGAAGCCGGGCGAGGCGGCGCCGGCTCCGGCTGCTCCGAAGCAGTAAGGCGGCTCACGCCTCGCGCACGTCATCCCGGAAGCCGCGCAGCGGCTATCCGGGACCCATAGCGCCGCGCGCGGGAGTGGGTCCCGGCTCTTCGCTGCGCTTCGGCCGGGATGACGGCGCGCTTAGTTCCAGTCGCGGATATCCACGAACCGCCCCGCGATCGCCGCCGCCGCCGCCATCGCCGGCGAGACCAAATGCGTGCGGCCCTTGAAGCCCTGGCGGCCCTCGAAGTTGCGGTTCGAGGTCGAGGCGCAGCGCTCCTGCGGCGAGAGGCGGTCGGCGTTCATGGCGAGGCACATCGAGCAGCCGGGCTCGCGCCAGTCGAAGCCCGCCGCGACGAAGATGCGGTCGAGCCCCTCGGCCTCGGCCTGCATCTTCACGAGGCCCGAGCCCGGTACGATCATGGCGCTGACCGAGGGCGCGACCTGCCGGCCCTCGACGACCTTCGCGACCTCGCGCAGATCCTCGATGCGCCCGTTGGTGCACGAGCCGATGAACACCCGGTCGAGCGCGATGTCGGTGATCTTCGTCCCCGGCTTCAGGCCCATGTAGTCGAGCGCCCGGCGCTTCGAGTTGCGCTTGTTCTCGTCAGGGATCGCCTCCGGGTCCGGCACCGCGCCGGTGATCGAGACGACGTCCTCGGGCGACGTGCCCCAGGTCACGACCGGCGGCAGCTTTGCCGCATCGAGGCGGATCTCCTTGTCGAAGACCGCACCGTTGTCCGAGCGCAGCGTCTCCCAGAACCGCACCGCCTCGTCCCAGGCGGCGCCCTTCGGCGCCTTCGGCCGGTCCTTCAGGTAGGCGTAGGTCTTCTCGTCCGGCGCGACGATGCCGGCCCGCGCCCCGCCCTCGATCGACATGTTGCAGACCGTCATGCGGCCTTCCATCGAGAGCGCCCGGATCGCCTCGCCGGCGTACTCGATGACGTGGCCGGTGCCGCCGGCGGTGCCGATCTCGCCGATGATGGCGAGGATGATGTCCTTCGCCGTGACGCCCGGGGGCAGCGCCCCGTCGACGGTCACGCGCATGTTCCTGGCCTTCTTCTGGATCAGCGTCTGGGTCGCGAGCACATGCTCGACCTCGGAGGTGCCGATGCCGTGCGCGAGCGCCCCGAAGGCGCCGTGCGTCGAGGTGTGCGAGTCGCCGCAGACGATCGTCGTGCCGGGCAGCGTGAAGCCCTGCTCGGGGCCGATGATGTGGACGATGCCCTGCCGCACGTCGAGCTCGTTGTAGTACTCGACGCCGAACTCGCGCGCGTTCTCGGCGAGCGCCGCCACCTGCGTCGCCGCCTCCGGATCGTCGATGCCGTGCGAGCGGTCGCTCGTCGGCACGTTGTGGTCGACGACGGCGAGCGTCTTCTCCGGCGCCCGGACCCTGCGCCCGGTCATCCGCAGCCCCTCGAAAGCCTGCGGGCTCGTCACTTCGTGGACGAGGTGGCGGTCGATGTAGAGCAGCGCCGTGCCGTCTGGGCGGATGTCGACGAGATGGTCGTCCCAGATCTTGTCGTACAGCGTGCGCGGCTTGGCCATGGCGTGCGGTCCCGTCGGCGATGGATGGATTGCGCCCTGTTTAGTGCGCGAGCCGTATCAAAGAAAGGGGATGGCGCCCGTCAAGGACGGGCGCGTCGGCGGCGCGCTCAGCGCAGGTCGCTCAGTCTCAGCCTTGCCTCGGCGACGCCTTCGGCGAGCGCCTCGGCATAGAGCGCCTTGGCGCGCTCGGGGTCACCCCGGATGCCGCGGACGCCGAGCGCCGCGAGACGGTTCGGGTCGTAGGTCTCGGCGAGCGCGAAGATCGCGCGCGCGTCGCCGGAGGCGGCGGCGCGGCCGAGGAGGAGCCGGGCGCCTGAAATGTCGCCGAGGCGCAGGAGCTCGGAGGCGCGCGACGTCAGCCGCTGCAGCTCCGCGACCGGGAGGACGATGCGCTCCGTCGGCGCGCTCGCCGATGCAGCACGAGCCGGCGCCGCCGACGGGGACGGTGGCGCCACCTGCAGGGCAATCGCGGCCGAGACCGCGGGCGGCAGGGCCGGCGAGGCGGCAAGCGGGGCAACCGCCGGCGCAGGCTCGACCGGCGGGGCGGATGGGACCGGCACTAGAGCCGCCGGCGCGGGCGGCGGTTCCGTGGCGGGCGGCGGCTCCGCGACCGGCACGGGCGCCGCGGCGGCGAGCGCCGGCGCCGTGTCGGCGGCCAGAGCCGCGACGGCGAGCTTCGGCTCCGCGCTTGGCGGGCTCGCGCGCTCCGTGGCGGCGACCTGCGGCGGCGCGACGGCGAATGTCGGTGACGCCGCCGCGGATTTCGGCCCCGGGGCCTTGAGCCGGGGCAGCGTCACCGCGGCGGTGCCGAGAACAGCCACGGTGGCGAGCACCAGCGGCAAAAGCCCGCGCCGCCGGCCGCGCGGCCGGCGGGCCGCCTCGCGCTCGGCCGCGAGCCGATCGTCTAGGGCGGCGGCGCCGCGAGGATCGGGCTCCGCCGCGACGCGCGGCAGGCGGCGGCCGGTCACGGCCGGGCTCCGCGCCAC
>JAJKJG010000379.1 GCA_021154065.1 Methylobacterium sp. | reverse complement strand
CTATCGTATGATGGTGTGGGCAATAGTCGCTATTGGTGGGCTCAGCTTCGTGGTCTGGGCCCACCACATGTATGTCAGCGGCATGAACCCGTATTTCGGGTTCTTCTTCGCCACCACCACCCTGATCATCGCCATCCCGACGGCGATCAAGGTCTACAACTGGGTGCTGACGCTGTGGCGCGGCGACATCCACCTCAACGTGCCGATGCTCTTCGCGCTCGCCTTCATCGTCACCTTCGTCAACGGCGGGCTGACCGGGCTCTTCCTCGGCAACGTCGTCGTCGACGTGCCGCTCTCCGACACGATGTTCGTCGTCGCCCATTTCCACATGGTGATGGGCGTCGCGCCGATCCTCGTCATCCTCGGGGCGATCTACCACTGGTATCCGAAGATGACCGGGCGCATGCTCGACGAAACGCTCGGCAAGTTCCACTTCTGGGTCACCTTCCTCGGCGCCTACGCGATCTTCTTCCCGATGCACTACATCGGGCTCCTCGGGGCGCCGCGCCGCTATCACGAGATGACCGGCACGTCCTTCATCCCGCACTCGGCCGAGACCCTGAACGCCTTCATCAGCGTCGCCGCGTTCATCGTCGGCTTCGCCCAGATGGTGTTCCTGTTCAACCTCATCTGGAGCCTGTTCCGCGGCAAGGAGGCGGGGCCGAACCCGTGGCGCGCGACGACGCTCGAATGGCAGACGCCCGAGACGCCGCCCGGACACGGCAACTTCGGCAAGGAGCTGCCGGTCGTCTACCGCTGGGCCTACGATTACAGCGTTCCGGGGGCCGCCAGGGACTTCATCCCGCAAAACGAGCCCTCGGCGCCGCGGCCGGCTTAAGAAGCGACCCGTGGGCATCATCATCCTGCTCCTCGCCGGGCTGGGCGTCATCGCCGCCTGGTGGCTGTCGCGCCAGCGGCTGATGTCGAAGCCCTGGCTCGAGGAGGGGGCGGCCGGCGAGTTCCCCGGCACCGGCGTCTCGGCGGTCCCGACGGCGAAGATCGGGCTCGGGGTGTTCCTCGCCGTCGTCGGCGCGCTGTTCGCGCTGTTCATGAGCGCCTACGTCATGCGCATGAGCGTCGCCGACTGGCGGCCGGTGCCGAAGCCGACCGTGCTGTGGTTCAACACCGGGGTCTTGATCCTGTCGAGCGCCGCGCTGCAGTGGGCCCAGGAGGCCGCCGCGCGCCGCGACATGGCGGGGATGCGGACCGCCCTGATGGCGGCCGGCGCGACCGTCTTCGCCTTCCTGATCGGCCAGCTCCTCGCCTGGCAGCAGCTCAACGCCGGCGGCTATTATCTCGCCTCGAACCCGGCGAGCACGTTCTTCTACCTCCTGACCGCCGTCCACGGGCTGCACCTCCTCGGCGGCCTTATCGCGCTTGGGCGGGCCGCGGTCCGGGTCCGCGGCGGCGTCGATCCGGACCGGCTGCGCCTGAGCCTCGAGCTGTGCGCCATGTACTGGCACTTCCTGCTGCTGGTCTGGCTCGTCCTCTTCGCGCTCCTGTTCATAACCTAGGCTTCACGTAGGAAGGGTTCCGGCAGATGGCGGAAACGGCGCTGACGCAGACGGGGGGAACGCTTGCCCGGCCCGAGGGCTGGCGCGGCATCGCCGCCGATTGGGCCTCGGATCAGCGGTCGTTCAAGACCGCCTCCTGGGGGAAGACCATGATGTGGATCTTCCTCCTCTCGGACACCTTTATCTTCTCGTGCTTCCTCCTGTCCTACATGACGGTGCGGTCGTCGACGACGGTGCCGTGGCCGAACCCGAGCGAGGTCTTCTCGCTGCACATCGGCGGCCAGGACATTCCGCTCATCCTCATCGCGATCATGACCTTCGTCCTGATCTCATCGAGCGGCACCATGGCGATGGCGGTGAACTACGGCTACCGCCGCGACCGCTTCAAGACCGCGGTCCTGATGCTCGTCACCGCGGCCTTCGGCGCGACCTTCGTCGGCATGCAGGCCTTCGAATGGACGAAGCTGATCATGGAAGGCGTGCGGCCATGGGGGAACCCGTGGGGAGCGCCGCAGTTCGGCTCGACCTTCTTCATGATCACCGGCTTTCACGGCACGCACGTGTCCATCGGCGTGATCTTCCTGATCATCATCGCCCGGAAGGTCTGGCGCGGCGATTTCGACGTCGAGAAGAAGGGCTTCTTCACCAGCCGGAAAGGCCGCTACGAGATCGTCGAGATCACCGGCCTGTATTGGCACTTCGTCGATCTCGTCTGGGTCTTCATCTTCGCCTTCTTCTATCTGTGGTGACGGGGACGGACATGGCACACGCGACGGCACACGCGACGGCACATGCGGCAGAGCCCGGGGCGACGACCCGCGCCGCCGGGCACGAGGAGGGCCAGCAGCACCCGATCAAGCTCTACCTCGTGGTCTGGGGCTGGCTGTTCGTGCTCTCGACGTTCTCGTATCTCGTCGACTATTTCCACCTGCACGGATTGCTGCGGTGGGGCCTGATCCTTCTGTTCATGATGCTGAAAGCCGGGCTGATCGTCGCCTTCTTCATGCACATGAAATGGGAGCGGCTGGCGCTCACCTACGCCATCCTGCTGCCGCCGATCCTGGTGCTGGTCTTCGTCGCGATCATGGCGTCGGAGTCGCACTACACGCTCTTCACCCGCCTCAACTTCTTCGGCGCCGGGCCCGGTGGCTAAGCGCGCCCTCCTCAGCCGAGCGAGCACGAGACGCGCCCGCGCGCCTTGAGCGTCCGCGCCGGCGCCCCTGGCGCAGCGTCCTCGCCCGATACCGTCAGGACGCAGCTGCCGCTGAACGCGGTCTCGTCGTTCGCCGCCCGCCGCGTCTCGACGACGAGCTCGACGGAGCCCTGGCCTTCGCCGTCGCGCTCGCGGAACAGCCTGAGCTTGACCTCCCGCCCGTGCAGCCAGCGCTGCGTCAGATGCTCGAGCGCGAGCGGCAGCTTGCGCAGGCCCGGTGGCGCTTCCCTGAGCCGGACCTCGAGCTCGCCGGTGAATTGCGCCACCGTCTCGCCGACGCCGTGACTGACGATGCCCTCGGCCGAGAACCTCAGGGATCTGTCGTCGGCCGAACAGGAGAGGCTCGCGGTCGCGTAAGCGGGCGTCGCGAGAAGAAGAGCGGCGATGGCGAAGCCGGAGGTACGCATTGCATGTTGCCGATGACCGAGACGAGCCAATGCCCACGGGCGCTGCCATTTGTCTAGACAATTGACTTGGACCGATCCGCATGATGCCATGCCGCCACGCTGACGTAAAACCGCAGGGAGGAGCGTGATGAGGAAGCTGTTTGGTGGTCTCGCGCTCGCCGCGCTTGGCGTTTCGCTTGCCGGCGCGGCCGCGGCCCAGGAGACGAAGCTTGCGCTCGGGCTTTCGGGCTGGACCGGCTTTGCGCCGCTGACGCTCGCCAAGGAGGCCGGGATCTTCAAGAAGCACGGGCTCGACGTCACCTTGAAGAAGATCCCGCAGGCAAGCCGGCATCTCGCGATCCAGTCCGGTGACGTCCAGTGCGCCGCGACGACCGTCGAGACCTGGGTGGTGTGGAACGCCAACGGCGTGCCGACGAAGCAGATCTTCCAGCTCGACAAGTCCTACGGCGCCGACGGCATGGCGGTGCGGGCAAACGTCAATTCGATCAAGGACCTCAAGGGCAAGACCGTCGCCGCCTCGGCGCCCGGCACGGCGCCCTATTTCACGCTCGCCTGGTTCCTGAAGAAGAACGGCCTCTCGGTGAAGGACGTGACGGTCGTCAACCTCGAGCCGGGCCCCGCCGCGCAGGCCTTCATCGCCGGCCAGAACGACGCCGCGATGACCTACGAGCCCTACCTGTCGTCGGTGCGCAACGCGCCGCAGGCGGGCAAGATCATCGCCACGACCCTCGACTACCCGATGATCATGGACACGGTCGGCTGCACGCCGAAATTCCTCGACGACAACCCGAAGGCCGCAAAGGCCCTCGCCGACAGCTATTTCGACGCGCTCGAGATGATCAACAAGGAGCAGGCGAAAGCCTACGAGATCATGGGCGCCGACGTGAAGCAGACCGGCGAGGCGTTCGGCGCCTCGGCGAAGTTCCTGCGCTGGCAGGACCGCGAGGCGAACAAGAAATTCTTCGCCGGCGAGATCGAGCAGTTCTCGAACGAAGCCGCGGACCTCCTGCTCGAGGTCGGCATCATCAAGCAAAAGCCCGACATCAAGACGATCATCGACACGCGGTTTATTCAGTAGGGCTGTCATTCCGGGCTCGCCGAAGGCGAGAGCCCGGAACCCATAAACACCGACGCTGAGGGATGCCGTACTACGTCACGAGCGGATCGACGAAGCGATCGCGCGCGAGAAAGCGCTGAAGAAATGGCGGCGCGACTGGAAGATCCGGCTGATCGAGGAGATGAACCCGGATTGGAGCGATCTCTATGACTCGCTCAATCGGTGAGAGCGGTGTTTATGGGTTCCGGGCTCGCGCTTCGCGCGCCCCGGAATGACAGTTGATGCTCCGTCCGCTCGAGCCCGTCGGCCAAGGCGCCAAGGTCGCGCTCGGCATCTCGTTCTTCGTCGTCTTCGTCGCCGCGTGGGCGTTCGCGACGCTCGGCGGCTATGTCTCGAAGACCTTCCTCGCCGACCCGATCACCATGCTGCGCGACGGCTGGGAGCTCCTGACCCGCTTCGGCTTCGCCTACGACATCGCCATGACGATCTGGCGCGTCCTCGGCGGCTTCGTCATCGCCGCCGCCGTTGCCGTGCCGCTCGGCATCCTGATGGGCGCCTACAAGCCGGTCGAGGCCTTCTTCGAGCCCTTCGTCTCGTTCGCGCGCTATCTGCCGGCCTCGGCCTTCGTGCCGCTCTTGATCCTGTGGGCCGGCATCGGCGAGACCCAGAAGCTCCTCGTCATCTTCATCGGCTCGGTGTTCCAGATCGTGCTCATGGTCGCGGTCGCGGTCGGCCAGACCCGGCGCGACCTTGTCGAGGCCGCCTATACGCTCGGCGCCTCGCCGCAGGGCGTCGTGCGCCGCGTGCTGATCCCGGCGAACGCGCCGGAGATCGCCGAGATCCTGCGCCTCGTGCTCGGCTGGGCCTGGACCTACGTCATCGTCGCCGAGCTCATCGGCTCGTCCTCCGGCATCGGCCACATGATCATCGACTCGCAGGCGCTCTTGGCCACCGGCCAGATGATCTTCGGCATCATCGTCATCGGCCTCATCGGCCTCGTCTCCGATTTCGCCTTCAAGGCCATGAACCGGTGGTTCTTCCCGTGGCGGCTGGCGTGACGGGAAAGCTTCTCGTCGACGGCGTGTCGCGCGTCTTCCCGGGCGTGCGCGGCGGGGCCCCGACGCGCGCGCTCGAGCCGGCGCGGCTCGAGGTCGCCGAGAACGACTTCATCACCATCCTCGGGCCGTCCGGCTGCGGGAAGTCGACGCTGCTGCGCATCGTCGCGGGGCTCGACCGCCCGAGCGCCGGCCGCGTCCTGCTCGACGGCCGCGCCGTCGCCGGCCCAGGCCCCGACCGGGGCATGGTGTTCCAGTCCTACACGCTGTTCCCGTGGCTGACCGTCGCCGAGAACATCGCCTTCGGCCTGCGCGAGAAGGGCGTCCCC
The DNA here is from genome assembly GCA_021154065.1 of Methylobacterium sp. Next base: position 1,984 of record JAJKJG010000379.1, on the reverse strand, counting down.
GCCTCGCAGCGCCGCGGCACGATCGGCGCCTATGTCGAGAAGGTCGGGCTTACCGGCTTCGAGAACCACTATCCGAAGCAGCTCTCGGGCGGCATGCAGCAGCGGACCGCGATCGCCCGGGCGTTCGCCAACGACCCCGAGATCCTCCTGCTCGACGAGCCGTTCGGGGCGCTGGACAACCAGACCCGGGCGCTGATGCAGGAACTCCTGCTCGGCATCTGGGAGCGCGAGCGAAAGACCGTGCTGTTCGTCACCCACGACATCGAGGAGGCGATCTTCCTGGCCTCGCGCGTCGTCATCATGACGGCGCGCCCCGGACGCATCAAGGCCGATGTCCCAGTCGACCTGCCCCATCCGCGCGACTACCGCATGAAGACGAGCCCGCATTTCTCGGAGCTGAAAGCGCGGCTCACGGAGGAGATCCGCGTCGAGGCGGTTCGTGCAGCGGAGGCGCACTGAGCGACGCCGGCAGGCCGGCCTCGGCACCAAAGCCTGTCATTCCGGGGCTCGCCGGAGGCGAGAGCCCGGAACCCATAGCCACCGAGCTTTCCCATGAGGCTGAAGCGGCGGTGCGCAATCAGCACCGCCGGTGTTTATGGGTTCCGGGCTCTCCGCTTCGCGGAGCCCCGGAATGACAGCGGCGTCAGAACCGCACCGCGCGCGCCCGCTTGACCTGCGGGATCGCCTCGATCCGGTGCAGGAGCTCGGGCGAGACCGGCTCGTCGACGGCGACGAAGCAGATCGCGTCGCCGCCTTGCCGGTCGCGGCCGAGCGCGAAGGTCGCGATGTTGACGCCGGCCTCGCCGAGGAGCGACCCGAAGGCGCCGATGAAGCCCGGCTTGTCGGCGTTGCGCACGTAGAGCATGTGCGGCGCGAACTCGGCGTCGACGGCGATGTGGCGGATCTCGGTCACCCGCGGCTTGCCGTCCTGGAACACGGTGCCGCCGGCGTGGCGCGGCATGTCCTCGGCGTCGACGACGATGCGGATGAAGCTCTCGTAGTCGCGGACCGCGTTCTCGCGCTTGACCTCCTCGACCATGATGCCGCGCTCGCGCGCGACGACCGGCGCCGAGACCATGTTGATGTCCTGCAGGAAGGGCCTGAGCACGCCGGTGACCGCGGCCGAGGTCAGCGCCCGCGTGTTCATCTGCGCGACGGCGCCCTCGTACTCGATGCGGATGCCCTTGATCGGCGCCTCGGTGAGCTGGCCGAGGAACGAGCCGAGCCGCTCGGCGAGCGCCACGAACGGCTTCAGCCGCGGCGCCTCCTCGGCCGTAATCGAGGGGAAGTTGACGGCGTTCTGGATCGCGCCCTGGAGGAGGTAGTCGGCCATCTGCTCGGCGATCTGCAGCGCGACGTTCTCCTGCGCCTCCGTCGTCGCGGCGCCGAGATGGGGCGTGCAGACGACGTTCGGGTGGCCGAAGAGCGGGTTCTGCGTCGCCGGCTCGGCGGTGAAGACGTCGAAGGCGGCGCCGGCGACGTGGCCTTGGTCGAGCGCCTGGCGCAGCGCCGCCTCGTCGACGAGGCCGCCGCGGGCGCAGTTGACGATGCGCACGCCCTTCCGGGTCTTGGCGATGTTCTCGGCCGAGAGGATGTTCTTGGTCTTCTCGTTCAGCGGCGTGTGCAGGGTGATGATGTCGGCGCGGCGCAGGAGCTCGTCGAGCTCGACCTTCTCGACGCCGAGCTCGAGCGCCCGCTCGGGCGTGAGATAAGGGTCGAACGCGATCACGCGCATGTGCAGGCCGATGGCGCGGTTCGCGACGATCGAGCCGATGTTGCCGCAGCCGACGATGCCGAGGACCTTGGCGGTCAGCTCGACGCCCATGAAGCGGTTCTTCTCCCACTTGCCGCCTTGCGTCGACGCATCCGCCTGCGGGATCTGACGCGCCAGCGCGAACATCATGGCGATCGCGTGCTCGGCGGTGGTGATCGAGTTGCCGAAGGGCGTGTTCATGACGATCACGCCCTTCTGGGTCGCGGCCGG
>JAJKJG010000378.1 GCA_021154065.1 Methylobacterium sp. | reverse complement strand
GCGCTCAGAGCCAGAAGGACTTCTCGGACGGGCGGCGGCCGAAATAAGGATCGAAGGGCTCGACGGCCGGTTTGTCGTCTCGCCCTTCGGAAGTGACGTCCCAATCGTAGCAAGGCTTCTCTTTCAGATCGTCGGCCGCTTTGGCGCGGTCTTCGAGATCGTCCATGAGATCCCCCATCCCCAACGATTCGTTCGTAGCACCGGCCGCGCGGCAGAGGCGTCACCCAAATGTCACAACCACCATTAACCATCAGGCGGGCGCTTTAAGCCTCCGGCGCCTCGACGATCGGATCATAGCGCGCCGCGTCGAAGCCGAGGAGGTTGAAGCTCTGTTCCATATGCGGCGGCAGCGGCGCCGTGACGTCGATCGGCCTGCCCGTGCGCGGGTGCGGGATGACGATGCGTCGGGCGAGGAGGTGGAGCTTGTTCTGGAGGCCGCCCGGCAGCTCCCAGTTCTCGACGTTGAAGTATTTCGGGTCGCCGACGATCGGATGGCCGATATGGGCGGCGTGGGCGCGCAGCTGGTGGGTGCGCCCGGTGACCGGCTTCAGCGACAGCCAGGCGAGCTTCTGCGCCGCCGTCTCGACGACGGCGTAATAGGTGAGCGCGTGGCTCGCGCCCTCGTCGCCGTGCTCGGCGACGCGCATGCGCGCGTCCTTGTCGCCGATCTCCTCCTTGGCGAGATAGGTCGAGACCCGGCCCTGCCGCACCCGCGGCACGCCGGCGACGACGGCCCAGTAGATCTTGCGCGCGGCGCGCGAGCGGAAGGTCTTGCCGAGCGCCACGGCGGCAAAGCGCGTCTTCGCGACGATCAGGCAGCCGGCCGTGTCCTTGTCGAGGCGGTGGACGAGGCGCGGCTTCTGGCCGTCCTCGTCGCGCAGCGCCTCGAGCAGGCCGTCGACATGGCGCTTCGTGCCCGGCCCGCCCTGGACGGCGAGGCCGGCGGGCTTGTTGAGGATGAGGACGTCCTTGTCCTCGTAGAGGGCGATCGACTTGAGGAAGCCGCGCTCGTCCTGGTCGCGGGCGGCGCTGCGGGCCGCGACCTTCTGCGGCTCGAGCCTGAGCGGCGGGATGCGGATTTTCTGACCCGTCTCGAGCCGCTCCTGCGGTTTCGCCCGCTTGCCGTCGACCCGGAGCTCGCCCTTGCGGACGATCCTCTGGATGTGGGTGAAGGCGAGCTGAGGGAAGCGCGCCACGAGGAAGCGGTCGACCCGCATCCCGGCCTCGTCGGGATCGACTTGAAGCGTCTGGACGCCGGTCGCCAGCACCTCCTGCGTCTGCGCCTTCACCTCGCGGCGGGTCGGGGAACGCTCCTTCCCGGAGATGTCACCCGCGGAAGCGCTCTCGCCCGGTCCGCCTCGCCTCTTGGCGGACGCGTTCGGAGCAGGTCGGGCGCTACCCGACCGCTCTCGAAACGAGGGGGGCCTTGCGCCGCCTGACCGGCGACGTTCTCGGGCGTTCATAGCTTCCTCCCATGCCCCTCATCCTGAGGTGCTCGCGCGCAGCGCGAGCCTCGAAGGACGCACCCTGCCGATGCAGCGCCGACCGGCGGTTGCGTGCTGCGAGGCTCCCCTGGGTCAAGCCCGGGGTCGCACCTCAGCATGAGGCAATCTTGTGCCGGTACGAGACCGTCCTCTTAGACGCGACCGCGGGGCGCGTCACCTCGCGGTCGTGACGGCGGGATGACTCCCCTTGCCGCGCCAGTCTAGGCTGCCGGCATGACCTCCGCCGCCCTCCCCCGCCCCTACGACATCGCGCATCTGACCCACGTCCGGCGCCGGCATTACGGCCGCTGGCTCGCCGCGGCGCTGATCCTCGTCGCCTTCGGCTTCCTCGCCAAGGCGTTCGCCGAGGGGCAGATCGCCTGGACCGTTGTCGGGCAGTTCTTCACCGCGCCGGCGATCCTGCAGGGCCTGTGGGGCGCGGTCTGGATGACCTTCTGCGCCATGGCGCTCGGCATCGCGCTCGGCGTCCTGTTCGCCGTCATGGCGATGTCGCCGAACCCGGTGCTGAAGGCGGTCGCGACCTTCTACATCTGGTTCTTCCGCGGCACGCCGCTGCTGCTGCAGCTGCTGATCTGGTTCAACCTGGCGCTCGTCTTCCCGCGGCTCGGCATTCCCGGGCTGTTCGAGGCCCGCACCGTCGACGTGATGACGCCGTTCATGGCGGCGCTCCTGGGCCTCGGCGTCGGCCAGGGCGCCTACACGGCCGAGGTCGTGCGCTCCGGCATCCTCTCCGTCGACCTCGGCCAGACCGAGGCCGCGAAGGCGATCGGCATGACCCGGCTGACCACCCTCCGCCGCATCGTGCTGCCGCAGGCGATGCGCGTCATCATCCCACCGGTCGGCAACGAGGTCATCAGCATGGTCAAGCTGACCTCGGTCGCGAGCGTCATCGGCTACGCCGAGATCCTGCGCAACGCGCAGACGATCTACTACGCCAACGCGCGCGTCATCGAGCTCTTGATCGTCGCCGCCATCTGGTACCTCATCGTCGTGACGGTGCTCCAGATCGGCCAGTACTTTCTGGAGAGACACTTCTCTAAGGGCCGCGGCGAGCGGCGCGCGAAGACCGTCGTGGCGCTCGAGCCGCAAGGGGCCTGAGCGCATGGACGCGATGGTCACAGCGGTCGACGTGCACAAATATTTCGGCGCGCTGCACGCGCTTGCCGGCGTCTCGCTCGAGGTCCCGCGCGGCGACGTGTCGTGCATCATCGGCCCTTCCGGCTCGGGCAAGAGCACGTTCCTGCGCTGCATCAACCAGCTCGAGCGGCCGGACAAGGGCGCGATCTTCGTCGACGGCGCGCTCATCGGCTATCGCCGCGTCGGCGACGCGCTGCACGAGCTGTCGGACCGCGAGCTCGCGCGCCAGCGGCTTGCGAGCGGCATGGTGTTCCAGCGCTTCAACCTGTTCCAGCACCTGACCGCGCTTCAGAACGTCACCGAGGGGCCGATCACCGTGCAGAAGCGCCAGCGGCGCGAGGCGACCGACGAGGCGCTGGCGCTGCTTGCGCGGGTCGGGCTCGCCGACAAGCGCGACGCCTACCCGATCGAGCTCTCGGGCGGCCAGCAGCAGCGCGTCGCGATCGCCCGCGCCCTTGCCATGCGGCCGAAACTCATGCTTTTCGACGAGCCGACCTCGGCGCTCGATCCCGAGCTCGTCGGCGAGGTGCTCGAGGTCATGCGCGACCTCGCCCGGTCGGGCATGACCATGATCGTCGTGACGCACGAGCTCGGCTTTGCCCGCGAGGTCGCGAGCCGCGTCGTGTTCATGGACCGCGGCGCGATCGTCGAGGAGGGGCCGCCGCAGGAGATCCTCGCCCGGCCGCAACACCCGCGGACCCGGGAATTCATCGCCGCCGTCCTGCCCTGACCCGCACGGAGAGAACAATGAAACCGCTGAAGCCCCTCCTCCTCGCCCTTGCGGCCGTCGCGCTCGCGGCGCCGGCGCTGGCGCAGGACGTTCCCGACCGGATCAAGAAGGCCGGCAAGCTCGTCATCGCGACGATGCCGAACTATCCGCCGATCACCTACAAGGACCCGGCGACCGCGAAGCTGATGGGTTTCGACATCGAGCTCGGCGAGGCGATCGCGAAGGAGCTCGGGCTCTCGCCCGAGTGGCAGGAGATCGCCTTCGCCCAGATGCTGCCCTCGCTCCAGACCGGCCGGGTCGACATGGTCATGGCCGGCATGAGCGACCTGCCGGCGCGGCGCGAGACGGCGGACTTCGTCGACTACATGAAGTCGGGGCCGCAGTTCTACACCGTCACGGCGCTGGCGGGCGAGATCAAGAAGCCCGACGACCTGTGCGGCAAGGCGGTAGGCGCAAGCCGCTCGACGAACTGGCCGGCGCAGATGAAGGAGTGGAGCGACCAGAACTGCGTCGCCAAGGGCAAGCCGGCGATGAACGTCGTCGGCACCGAGGGCTCGGTCGACGCTCGCACGCAGCTCAAGACGCAGCGCCTGCAAGGCGCGGTGCAGGGCAACGAGACCCTGCCCTATTTCCAAGCCCAGGAGCCGAACAGCTTCGTCGTCCTTGGGGAAGCCTTCACCGAAAGCCTGTCCGGCATCCCGTTCGCGAAGACCGCCGAGGGCGGGCAGCTGCGCGACGCCGTCAAGACCGCGATCGAGCGCCTGCAGCAGAAGGGCGCCTACGACCAGATCCTCGCCAAATACGGGCTCAACGCCAACGCGCTGAAGCCCGTCGCCGTCAACCAGGGCAAGGGCTGAGGCGCTCAAGCCCTCCTGAAGAGCAGCCATTCCGAGGCGTTGATCGGCGACAGGTCCTTCAAGGTCTCGTCGATGCCGCGGGCGGATGGGCCGAGGAGGCGCTTGACCTTGGCCATCAGCTCGTCGGGGAACGACATGCAGTAGGCGAGGTACGAGACGAGGTCGTCGCCGTAGGCCGTCTTGCCCTCGGCGCCCATGCGGTGGAAGGAGAGCCCGTTCTCGCTCGCCAGCCCGGCAAGCTCCTCCGTCGTGAAGGCGTATCGGTCCTCGGCCCCGGTCTTGTCGGAGGTCCGGTCGAGGTAGAAGCGCGTCGTCGCGTCGAACAGCCTGACATGGCCGAGCTCGGCCGCGCTCAGCGGCGCGCCGTCCTTCTCGGCAAGCGCCGGCAGGAACCCGAGCAGCGTCGCGGTCATGAGGAAGAACTCGGCCCGCGGCTCGAGCATGGCGATAACCCCGCCGGCTTTCAGGCGGCGGGCGAGCCCGGCGAAGAAACCGCGGTAGTCGGCGATGTGGTGGAGCACCGACCGCAGCGCGATCAGGGCGAAGCGGTCGAAGGCGATCTCGCCCAGATCGTCGCCGTTGAAGACGGCGAAATCGACCGTCTCCAGGCGGCCGATGCGCGCGAGCTTCGCCCGCGTGAGATCGAGGAACCGTTCCGAGCCGTCGGTGACGAGATAGCGCTTGAACCGGCCGGCATCGACGAGACCGCAGGTGAGATAGCCGGTGCCGCAGCCGATCTCGAGACAAAGCCCGGTCAGGCCGGGCGCGACCGCGGCCAGCATCCCGGTCAGGAGCTCGCCGGCATAGAGGCTCGGCGCCGCGTCGCGGTCGTAGCCCTCCTCGGCGGTCTCGTAGGGCCGGTGCGGCGACAGCGCGTGGTAGGCGCCCCGGTGCGGCAGCGACCGCAGCCAGCCGCGGTAGTCGTCGAGATCCGTCATCCGTTCTCCTTTGGTCGCAGCGCCTGCCGGCTGGATAACACGGCGCTTTGCTCTAACATCCCCCCGATCTCGGAGGGCCTGCAATTGACGGCATTCGTGAAGCTCGCGCTCATCCTGGCAGCCGCCGCCGGGCTCACAGCGCCGGCCGCCGGCCAGGACTACCCGAGCCGGAACGTCAAGATCATCGTGCCGTTCGGAGCCGGCGGACCCGCCGACGTCTATGCGCGCTTCG